>JANPDC010000059.1:0-13840 GCA_031431275.1 Bacteroidota bacterium | reverse complement strand
TGAAAATTTCGTCTAAACTAGTAACGGTTTTATCATAAGTAATTTCGATTACTTCGGCATGTCCTGTTCTTCCTGAACAAACTTCTTCATAGGTTGGATTAGCATTTTTTCCGCCAGAATATCCCGAAACTACCGATTTGACACCATTCAATTTTTGATAAACGGCTTCTACACACCAGTAACAACCACCACCAAGAACAATAGTTTCGATATCGTTTTCTGATTTGCTCGCTGCTTGTTCAATAAAAGGGACAAATTCAAGAGAAACATCGTTCATGCAATATCTTTTTCCAGTAGGAGCAGGACCATCATCGAATAAATGACCCAAATGGGCATCACAACGACCACATAGCGCTTCAATACGGCGCATTCCGTAGGAATTGTCATCTTTGTACACCACGCTATTTTTGTTGGCTTGTTCGTAAAAACTTGGCCATCCGCAAGAACTCGCAAACTTTTGATCAGAATCGAATAATTTATTGCCACAAGCGGCACAAAAATAGGTTCCTTTAGTTTCTGAATTCCAAATTTTACCAGTAAAAGCACGTTCAGTGTCGGCATTTCGAGCCGTTGCATATAAATTTTCTGAAAGAACTTTTTTCCATTCAGAATCAGGAAGGTTTAATTTTTCTGTAGAAGTTCGTGAATAATAAGGATTATTTGGTTTACTATTTTGGTTTTGCATTGCTATTGATTTTTCAGTATTATTTTGATTAGAGTTTTGACCACAAGCTGAAAATATAAAAATGAGTATCAGTAATGTGGGAGATAGAATTCGATTTATAATCTTCATGATTTCAGAATTTATTTTTACAGTGTAAAATTAAGTGCTTTTTTTTTAATTTCCTCATGATTTGAAAAAAAAGCAAGCAATAATCAGAACTTAAATGCAAAAAAATAAATTGGAATAAAATTCCATAAAAAATGCAACTTTCATACTTTGAAACTTTCACAGATTAGATTATATTTGCAAATCAAAATAAAAAATTATGTTTAGTAATCTTAGCGATAAATTAGATAAAGCCTTACAAGTACTAAAAGGTCACGGAAAAATAACAGAAATCAATGTTGCCGAAACACTCAAAGAAGTGCGTCGTGCTCTTTTAGATGCCGATGTTAATTTCAAGATTGCTAAAGATTTTACAACTCGTGTGAAAGAAAAAGCCATTGGTCAAAACGTACTTACTACACTACAACCAGGGCAACTTTTAGTTAAACTAGTAAAAGATGAGTTAGTTGAATTGATGGGTGGCGATGTTGCAGGAATCAATCTTTCGGGAAATCCAACAGTAATTTTGATGTCGGGTTTACAAGGTTCTGGAAAAACAACATTCTCAGGTAAGTTAGCCAATTTTTTAAAAACTAAAAAGAACAAAAAACCACTTTTGGTTGCTTGTGATGTATATCGACCAGCAGCAGTAAATCAATTACACGTTGTTGGAAGTCAAATAGATGTTGAGGTATATTCTGAACTAGGAAATACGAATCCAGTAGAAATTGCTACAAACGCAGTAAAATATGCCAAAGAAAAAGGATTCAATGTTGTAATTGTCGACACAGCAGGTCGTTTGGCTGTCGATACTGAAATGATGGACGAAATTTCTCGTGTTCACAAAGCCATTCAACCACAAGAAACCTTGTTTGTTGTTGATGCCATGACGGGGCAAGATGCTGTGAATACTGCAAAAGCATTCAATGATATTTTGAATTTTGACGGAGTGATTCTAACCAAGTTAGATGGAGATACACGTGGTGGGGCTGCAATTTCTATAAAATCTGTAGTTAACAAACCCATCAAATTTGTTGGAACTGGTGAAAAAATGGACGCGATTGATGTCTTTTATCCAGATCGTATGGCAGAACGAATCCTCGGAATGGGTGATGTGGTGTCCTTGGTAGAACGTGCACAAGAGCAATTTAATGAAGAAGAAGCCAGAAAAATTCAAAAGAAAATTGCCAAAAATGAATTCGGGTTTGACGATTTTCTATCTCAAATTCAGCAGGTTAAAAAAATGGGTAACATGAAGGATTTGGTAGGAATGATTCCCGGAGCATCAAAAGCCATGAAAGATGTTGAAATACAAGATGATGCTTTTAAACATATCGAAGCCATAATTCATTCTATGACGCCACTCGAAAGATCAAAACCTTCGCTAATCGATGTCAAACGCAAGGCTAGAATTGCAAAAGGGGCTGGTCGAAAAGTAGAAGAAGTAAACCAACTCATGAAACAATTTGACCAAATGAGCAAGATGATGAAAATGATGCAAGGTCCAGGCGGAAAAAACATGATGAAAATGATGGGTGGCATGAAAGGCGGAATACCAGGAATGAAATAAAAACAGTCATAAAGTCGAAAGTCTCTGAGTCAAAAATGACTTTCGACTTTCGACTTTTGATTTTTAAGACAACAATTATGGTTTTATTAGACGGAAAAAAAGTTTCAGACGACATCAAAAACGAAATCACTGCAGAAGTCGATTTGATGAAAAAAAACAACGAAAAAGTGCCACATCTCGCAGCCATTATTGTGGGAAGTGATGGAGCAAGCATGACCTATGTGGCCAACAAAGTCAGAGCCTGCGAACGAGTTGGTTTTGATTCCACGTTAATAAAAATGCCAAGTACAACCTCTGAAACCGAGTTGCTAAAAAAAATAAAAAAACTCAACGAAGACGATGCCATTGATGGTTTCATTGTACAATTGCCACTTCCAGAGCAAATCGATACCCAAAAAGTACTCATGGCCATTGACCCAAGCAAAGACGTTGATGGATTTCATCCAGAAAATTTCGGAAAAATGGCATTAGACATGACCACTTTTATACCCGCAACACCCTTTGGAATTTTAGAATTGTTAGAACGATACAATGTAGAAACAAAAGGTAAACACACTGTTGTTATTGGCAGAAGTCATATTGTTGGTCGCCCAATGAGCATTTTGATGGGTCGAAAAGGGTTTCCAGGAAATTCCACCGTGACCTTAACCCACAGTTACACCAAAAACATTTCACAAATTACAACACAAGCCGATATTATCATCACGGCACTTGGCGTACCTAATTATTTAAAAGCCGAAATGGTTAAAGATGGCGCCGTAGTCATCGATGTTGGGATTACTCGAGTAACAGATGAAAGCACAGAAAAAGGATACGTGATTACAGGCGATGTAGATTTTGAAAATGTATGTAAAAAAGCTTCTTTTATAACTCCAGTTCCCGGTGGAGTAGGACCTATGACCATTGCCATGTTGCTGAAAAATACACTTTTAGCAAGAGAACAACGACGAATAAAATAGTATGATTAGTTTTGATGATATCATAGAATATTTGGTTTTTAATGTGAATTCGTTTATTGCGTATTCGCCAAAACTAATTGTGGCTTTTTTTATTTTAATAATAGGTCATTATGCCATCAAAATATTCAAGAAATTAGTAGATAAAAGAGTTCAAAAACGAGATTTTGAACCTACATTGTCTAAATTCTTAATCAATATTTTAATTTGGTTTTTGCGAGTTTTACTTTTCGTAACTTTTATATCAAAACTTGGAATCGAAACCGCCTCTTTTGTTGCCATTATTGGTGCTGCAGGATTGGCAATAGGATTGTCGTTACAAGGTTCATTGTCAAATTTTGCAGGTGGAATTCTCATAATTTTGTTCAAACCCTTTGAAGTTGGAGATGCCATAGAAGCGCAAGGAGTTGCGGGAACTGTATCTGAAATTCAGATTTTTGTAACCAAATTGATAGCCACAAACAATCAAACCATTTTTGTTCCCAATGGTGCTTTGTCAAACGGAACCATAATCAATCATTCGCTTCAAGGCATGCGTCGAGCAGATTTGCAACTATCGGTTTCCTATGAAGCAGATTTAAAACAAGTCAAAGAAATCATTATGAATGTTCTCAAAACCAATCCAAAAGTTTTGATGGAACCTGCTCCAAGTGTTGATGTTGTGGCATTGACTGATTTATCCGTGAAACTCGCCATTAGACCTTGGGCTATGAACGAAAATTTCTCAAAAGTGAATTCAGAAACATTACAAAATTGCAAAACCGAATTGCAAAATGCTGGAATCACGCTCAAAAACCAATAATGCATGATGTGGTTTTGAATGTTAACTTCGTGTGCCAACATTATCTTGTTATTTTTTAAATTCCAACAAAAGATAAATCGATTTGTAAGTTCGTTTTTAAATCAATACATTTGAGTATTAGCATTTAGAAAATATATTGCGCGTAGCGTTTTTTAGATAGTTAATTGCTAATTAATTTAAAAAAAGATAGTTAAATAGAGAGTTTCGTATATTAGGGGTTGTCGGTAATTGACCGAAAAATCGCTAAAATTCAATACTTCAAAAGAAATATATAATAAATATGATCAAAACGCTCGCAACGATATTCGGAACTGAAGTTTTAAAAATAATTTTAGCAAATAATTTAAAAAAAATAAATTTAGAAATGTTTCATTTTGAAAAAGATGAAATGAATAAATTTAAAAATGATTTCTCTAAACATTATGGTAATCATTTTAAAGAGATTTGTAAATGGGCAGAATCTATTCCATTTATTGGATTAGCGAAGCCGAAAAATACTTAAATATCAACTATTGAACTTATTATTGCATCAGATATAATCAAATACAAAGATGATGCAAAACAAAAAATTAATGAGTTTGATTTACTAAATACTAATGACAACATACTTTTACTTGGTGCACCAGGTGCTGGAAAAACTACTACTTTAAAGAGATTAATAATTAAATATTTTTCTGATTTTAAAAGTTTAGAAAACCCTGGTTTTCCTGTTCTCATAAGACTTAGAGATATTCCCTATGAATCAACACTTTATAAATATATTTTAGACATTTTTGGAATAAATTATGAAGATAAAATAGTCAAGTTTAACAAAAAAATCAAAAAAAAGGATAAAGAAAATGGAAATATTTATGTTGAAGAGGAGATTATTGTAGAAAAAGTAACTACTTATGTTGGAAAAACTCCAATAAACATTTTTATGGCTCATTTTTTAAATGAGTCAAATTGTTTGCTCCTTCTTGATGGAATAGATGAACTTCATAAATCAGTTCAGTTAAAGACATTCAGGGAAATAGAAGAATTAGGTTTAAAACTAGACAAAGCAAGAATTATTATGACAGTTCGGAAATCTGAACTTAATAAAATAATTGATAATTTTACTACGTTTGAAATTGCATCACTTTCTTTTCCACAAATTAGAGAAATTTCTTCTAAATGGTTGACAAATAGTGATGATTTTATTATTGAACTAGAAAAAAAACCTTATAAAGATTTAGCAAATAGACCAATATTTTTAACTTTTTTATTAATTCTTTTTGAAAAATATTCAACGCTTCCAACTCAACCATCAGAAGTTTATGAAGATACAACTTATTTGATTTTAAAAGAATGGGATGAACATAGAGATATAGTGAGGCTATCGAAATATGGAGATTTTAATACAAGAAAAAAAATTAAGTTTATTTCAGAACTTTCGTATAATTTAACATATAAAATCAAGCAGAAAGTTTTTTCAACTAAAGATTTAGAAAAAATTTATACACTAATCAGTAAAAAATATAATTTACCTGAAGATGATGCCAAATCTGTAGTTTCAGAAATAGAATCACACACTGGATTAATCGTAGAATCTAAATCTAGGAATTTTGAATTTAGTCACTTATCAATGCAAGAATTTTTATGTGCCAAGCATATAGTCAACTTACCTTATTCTAAAGAAACTATAAATTATTTTTTAGAATATCCTGAGCCTTTGGCTGTTGCAATTTGTATTTCAGGAGAACCAAGTCTCTGGTTCGCAAATCTTGTATTAAATAGTTCATTAAACATAACAAATTTTAAAACAAATGTAAAAGTTTATTTTTCTTCAATATACACATTACTCTCAAGATTATTAGTAGAAACTCCATCATTTAAAGAATCAGAAGAATTGGGATTAGCATTTTTCTATTTAATAACAAACTTACACTCAAATTCAAACTTCAAACTTTTGATAAATGAATGGTTCGAATATCCAAACGTTAAAGAATCAATTGCAATGAGCCTAAAAAAAACACATTTTTCTACTTCAAGAAGAGGTTATCATCTCATTACAAGGAAAAATGTTACACAAACAGATTATTTTATAAAAGTACCAAATAGTGGAGAAATGCCAGATGAATATATTAAAAGTTTAAAAAATGAAAATTTAATTACGTTAAAAAATAACCAAATTGGATGAAAGAACTTCTGCCAACAAAGAACTATGCTAAAAAACAAATAAAATTTCATTTATTTTCCTATTTTTGTGTGGGTAACCCAATTTAGTTTTGCGAGGAGAAAGTAAATTATTTTTACTTTCTCTTCAAAAGAAAATTTAAAGTTGTTTTTGCTAACAAACTTCTATAGTTTTCATTGTATTCCACACCCGATTTTGCTTTTGCAAACGCTTTTTTAGTAATTTGTTAAAGCCGCGAAACTTTTACGACATATTTATGAGAAAATTGCAAAAAATAATATTTATTTTATCAATCCTAATTTTTACAAGTTGTAAAAAGGAAATGAATGATATGGAATTCGAGAAAAGTATAATGACTGAAATTTTTCAAGTTTTAGTAGATTCGGTTTGTGTTGATTGTAGAATAATAATGAATCCACCTCCAATGATTGGAAAATCTATTTTTGACGAAAACGGAAAGTTTTTAAGTAGAGATACTTTAAAAGCAACAAAAGAGGAAAAGTTAAAATGTCAAAAGTGGGAAAGTTATATGAGTGAAATCAAAAAAGACACTTCAAAACTAATTGTTGCATTTGCACCTGAATTAAAAGAAATTCGGGATAACGTAAAATCAGATTTTGAAAAACATTTTCTAAAAGTTAAACTGAACGAAACAAAAAACGGGAGTGCAATAATATATGATTTTGATTTCAGTAAAATAAAATTGAATAATAAATTTGAACTTAAAAATCTTAATGAATTTCCAAAAGAAAGAAATGCAATTTGGGAAACTAAATATAATTTTGTTTTTTCAGGAGTTTTAGATTTTACAAGAATAAAATTTGATAAAACAAAACAATTTGGTGTTTTAGACGCAGGCTTTAGTTGCGGTGGGAAATGCGGTCAAGGTTATAGAATATATATCAAAAAGAAAAATAAAAAATGGATAATTGACGAAATCAAAGTAACTTGGGTATCGTAAAAACACGATCGCACAACAGCGGTTTGGATTAATTAACCTTTTTATATGCTTATTTTATTGACATTTATAAATAATTAAATTAATTAGTATAACATAAGTACAACAAATCAAAAAAATAATACACTTGAGTTGCTAGCTTTAATAGGATAAAAAAATTCGCCCAATTACCATCAACTTTATAGAAAGCAAAATCAAAAAAGGAATTACAGATTGCCTTGCGTTTAAATTTTACATCTATTGTTAAAAAATAGATTGTTTTATATGTTTTCCAAAAATCCAATCAATAACTTGATTAATAATAGTGGATTTTCCAGCATTACTAACACCTTTTACAATCAATATTTTTTTCAATTTAATCTTCCATTATGGTTAATACATTGTTCAACAATTTTAATTGATTCAGAAGTATTAAAAGCTTCGTCATTATAAAATTCAAGGATTCTTTTTCTCTCAAAAATCAGGAAATCGTCCTCTATATAGTCTGAATGATAAAACTTTTTATAGCGAACATTAATTAATGAATATGGTATAAATAATGTTTGTTGAGGATTAGTTTTGTAAAATTGAAAATAGCTTTTAAATCGCCTAGTATCGTGTTGTTTTGATTCATATTGTTTACCACAAGCACATTGAACTAAAAAAAGCAAGGTATTTGCACATTTATCTTTGAAAGGTATCCATCCCACAATATCTAAACCCCTTTCTTGTTGATTTTTATCATTTATTTGCGATAACTCAAAATCTTTTATTTGTATGTTCAAATCGTTGGCTAATTGCTTTATTTTAGATTTAGCATTACCTTTATAATGACTATTTTTTCCAAACTCTCTTACTATTGAATTATTTGGGAGATAATTTTTCAGAGTATAAAAAGCAATATTTTCAAATTCAGTAGTTAATTCTGTTTGAAAACTTCTAAAAATATTTAGTTTAGATGATAATAACAGTGAAAGATATAATTTATTTTTATTAGTCAATTCTTCTTTTAAGATCAAAATCTGTGAAGTATCTAATTGAAATGGGTACTCATCTGAATACAATGTAATTCTTTCTAAAATTAAGAGAAAAATTGTTCGTATAAAAACTTCGTCATTATCCCTTATCTGTGCATTTGCATAATCCTTTTCTCCATAAAATCTATCCTGTATATCTGCCTGAGTAATACCATCTTTACCAGAAAAAAGAGTTAATAATTCTATGAAATCTGCATAATAATTCAACTCCGAACTAGTATAATCAGGCTCGTTAATATTATTTATATTTTGCAAACACAATAAGAACTTTTCATCAAAACTCATCACCATCTTGTTCTAATTTAGTTTTGTAATCATTTATTTTTTGTGCAATTTTTCTAATATTTTTCAAATCTTCATATAAATCACTATAAAATAAATTTACTTTATTAGCCATAATATCTGCTTGTTCAATTGATTTTAAAGAGTCTTTTATTTTTTTTTCAAACTGTATATCTAAATCACCAGTCATTTCATATGACTCTTTGATTGGTAAACCTTTTTCAAAAGCTTCAAGAGCTAATGTATGTCCAACAACTCTGTCTAAATACTTTAGACCCTCACTATCTCCTATAACTCTTGACTGACCTTCAAATTTTTCAAACCACCAACCAATCATTTTTTTTAAATTATTACGATTTAAATTTTGAAGAGGTAATTCGCTATTTATATCAACATTAAGAAAACTTCTAATATTTTCTTTGATCAAACTATCAGTGAAGTAATTTAAGAAAAACTTCGTATCATTTAATCCATCTATTTGATAAAAGTCTTCTTCATATTCAACAATTTTGTACAAGTCAAAACTTATCAATAGTCTTTTTACATAAGCCGAATTACTACCTATCATTTTTGCGATTTCAATGGATGCAGATATAAAACTAGTATTCGAAAAATCTCTTTCTCGTAATTCAGAAAGATATCTGGCTTTTTCCAACAGCCTCCAGGATTTAATCCCAGTAATGTGCCTAAAACCTAAATATTTTAATATTTTGTTTTTATCTTCAAATACTAAACAAGGAAGCTTTAATGGTTTGTGTTTTGCGCTTCCAATAATGTCATTTACTGCTAATTTTTTTACACTAGTTAGATTGGGATTTTGTAAAAGTTTAACTGCTGTTAATCTTCTATTACCTTCCACAACAACATATTTTCCAATATCCAAAGTGTCCTCAATAACTAATAACAATTCGCCCGCAAAAAAGTCATTCTCTGCAATTGCTGTCATTAATTCTGTTGTTGAAGCTTCAAGTAACATATACTCAATAACTGTTTTTTCATCTTTATCTTGTTTAGATTTTGGTAACCTAGGATTAAATAAATCTAATTTTAAATCTGAAACTGGTATTTCTTTAAATACTTGACTCATTTTTTTTTAAATAATAGTAGTTAAACTTTTTTGAATTTTATCTGTAATAAAATCAAAACCATCTATGTTGGAATGATTGTTTACTTCTTCGTTCAAAAGACATAAACCATCATCAATGTGCATTTTTATGTATTTAGGTATATCTTTGTCTGTTTTGTATAAATTGTAATGTACGCAAAGCATTCCTAAATATAAATCGTAATAATCTCCAAAAAGAACCGCTTTAGAATAATTTTTTCCGCCAGCATCCTTAATATTGTTCAAATCTAATTTTTTATTTTGGGATAATGAGTAAGTGTAAGCAATCCTTGCCACTATATTTTCAGTTCCTAAATTTAATTTTCTCGTTAAAAAAGATACAACCTCTTTATTTTCTTTACTCGTATTAATTTGTGTAAACATCTTTTTCTTGTTTTAAATGTTTAAATAATTGATCTACAGCAAATGGTTTGAAAGTGGAACCTTCTTTATTATTCTCAATTACGAAAACTTTATTTACTGATGGTTTCAAAAATTCATATTCCAACTCGGATAGTTCTTTTTCTAACAATGGAAATAAAACAACTTGTTCTGAAATGGAAGGATAAAATTCTTGAATGATATTTTTTGAATGGTACTTGTCAAATTTTTGCAATGGACTATCAATAAATACTGGAAATTTGAATCCAGATTCATCAACTAACGCTTTCAATAACGCAGTCGCATACAATTGTTGTTCTCCTTTCGATAATGAATCTTTATCAATTACTGCATCATTTTTGTCTAATAAATCAATATCCATAACGTCATCAATAACATTTACTCGAACGTTATAAATGAAATCTTCTTTGTGCATAATTTTTTTCAAACCAAGCATAATCGATTTTTGTAATGAATACTTTTTATCATCCTTGATTCTATAAATAATGGTATTTATTTTTGATAAAAGTTTTTCTGTAACGTCATATTTTTTTAAATCTGTTTGAACTAAATTAAAATTCTTTTCATATTCAGACAGAACCTTGTTTTGCGAAGCCAAATTAGTTTTTAATGCTCCCAACTCTTCAATTAATTTGTCTTTATCGTTTGTTAGATTACTGATTTTATTTTCAATGACACTCTTTTCTTCTCTTAATTTTTGTGCTATATGATTATCTTTTCTTGCTTCTGCTTGCCTAATTTTCTGGAGAACTCTCGACAACAAAATGCGATTGTTTTTCTCTTCTTGAACAACAGAACTAAATTGGCTTGAAAATGTGCCTTTTATGTTATTGTAAACTGCTTCAAAATTTCGAAATTGTTCCTCATCAAAATCTAGTAATACTTTTTCATTTTTTGATTTTATATTGGCAACTTGTTTTTCGGAGATTGTATTTTTTAAAACTTCTTCAAGTTTTAATTTGATGCTTGAATCAAATTGCAACTTGTCTATTTTTTTTAATAACTCATTTGAAAACGAATTTAGGTGTTCATTAAGAATTGCTTCGTCAATTGATTTAGTATTAAAAAATCTTTCATCAAGTAATTGATTGTTTAACTCTAAAAGTTTATTCCCAGCAATTACTATCGGAGCGATGTCCATTAGTTTTTTTAACTTGCATTTTATTTCAATAGATTCATCTTTTAAAATGTCTCTTTCAGATTTCATTTTTTGAAGTTCCTCAAGAGTTACACCGTTGCCTTCACGAATTAATTTTTCCTGTAAATCATCACTATTAATTTTGTAATTGGCAATCTCTTTATCAATATTTATTCTTTTAGTTTCGTTAATTTCTATTAAACCTGATAGTTCGTTTTTATTATCAGTAAGTTCATCTAGTTTAGATTGCTCTAATGTTGATGCTCCATTTCGTTTTAATTTTGATAGAAGTATTTCTAAATTCTTTTTTAAATCTTCATATTTTTTTATGCCCAACACTTCAGAATATGCTTTACTCAAGTTTTTTAATTCGGACTTAGATTTTGCTTCTGCTAATGAAACAATTTTCTCTGCATCAAAAAAGAAAAATTTTGCAATTTCTCTAGGTAAAATAAAATCATTTATAAAAACTTCATAACCAACTTCTTTAGTCAATTCGTTTTCAAGTCCATCTATAAATATTTTTAATTCTTCCGTTTCTGTTGTTAAATCATAAGTTCTTTTTAACACTATAGATTTACAAGGAATAGAAGGAATTAATAAATCTTTTAACTCAATTTCAACAGATAAAATAGGAGTATTTTTGATATTAGTTTCAAAATCAGATTTAACATCCCTGTTTAATAATGTTTTTAGAAATTTTTCGTAACCTCCAGCGTTCTTAATGTCTTTGCGGTATTTATCTTCAACTTCGCTCATCATTCGACCATAGAATACCCAAATTAATGAAGTTAAAAAAGTAGTCTTACCAAAACCGTTTTTACCCCCAATAATACTAATGTTTTTAGCAGGGTTGGGAGAAAAAATAATTTCGTTACTTCCTTTGTAAATTCTAAAATTTTGAAATATAATTTTATTTATTTTCATAACTTTTCATCATTTACAAAAGATTCAATTCTTTTTTCAACATCATTATGAAGTCCATACTTAGAAATCATTAAGGTTTTGGTTTCTTGTAAAGCAATCAAATTATCAATTAAATGATAATAATTTGGTTCATCGCTACATACTTCTTTTATAATTCTTTTTTCGGTATCGTCTAAAGATTTAATATTATTAGTACTCATTTCTTTATCGAAAATCTCTTTGTACAAGTTCCCAACCGTTTTATCAAAATATCCATCTCTATTCCAAGTAACCTGAATAGCGATTAATTCTTGGTTGTTGATTAAAGTAATATGTGGTCTCTCTTTTTGAATTTCCTTCTGAACCGACAATAAATCTTTTAAAATTTTATACCTATAATGTTCTTCATAAGTGCCATTATTTGACCCGTCTTCTCTAACTGCAATTTGTCCGTTACGTCTTTTATCTTTTCTGTTTTCTGGAAGATTTCTATTTTCAACTAATCGATTCCTAAATTCTAGTAAGGGTTGCATCCAATTTTGACCATTATTAACTAACGATGTCATAGATTTATCATTTTTTACAACAGTACATGTCCAACATCCAAAACGGCTTTGACCACAAGAGCTGTGTTCCTTGTTTACCACTACTGTTGGACACTCGTAATCATCAGCACTTGCGTCTGAATATATTTTAAAAAGAATTGTATTGTCAAAACCCCAAGGTGATGGTACGGCATTGATTACATACCAAACTTCTTCTAAAAACATATCTCTTATTGGAGCATACACATAAGTATTTGCGGTACTATTGTGTTTGGATAATCTGCTGCCTGTAACTTCGTGTTTTCTCATTGAGCGTTCTCGAGTAAAACTTTCTTCATATCTTGTGCCAAGCAAAACTATAGCTTCGCCTTTTTCATCAATTTGTTCTAAAAGAAAATTTGAGGTAGGTCTAATTTTGAGTTTATCCGTACACCATCTAAAAGCATTATTTGGTACTGGATAACCTTTACCAATTACATTAATCCAAAATGTTTCTTCCAACTTTGGGACTGTTTTTTTTACAAAAATTGGTAAATCTTGATTTCTTGCTTCTTCTGTAATTTTTGATAATACATCATCAACATAGTTTGATATGATAGGATTTTCAACCATTGTATCGTTACAAACAACATAAATTGGTCTTCTTAATTGAAATGGAAAGGGTAAGTTTTTTCTAATTCTTTGGAGTGCGATCCATACTAAAGTCAATAAAACTGTAGAGTCTTTGCCACCACTAAAACCAATTATCCAAGGTCGTTCCGAAGGGTCAGCATAAGTGTATTGGTCGATTATTTCAGCAATTATACCCTCTGTTTTTTTGCTTTTAATTGGAATCATTACTGTTTTTTATTTTATTTTAGAAAATTTAGTTAATGCAAATTTAATTTATAATTACACTAAATTACTAAACAATACTTTTTTATTTCAATTAATTTTATAAAAAGCAAAGATATATAAAACTGTATATTAAGTTATGGAAATCGAATCCCCTACCTCTTCAATGCAAAATGCCCTTTCGAGATTCTCCCATCAGCAAGTTCAATCACAAACCAATAATCGTCTGCGGGTTGCATTTGGCTGTTGAATTTTCCATCCCAACCTTGACCAGTGGCACTAAATTGTTTGAGTAATTTACTGTAGCGATCAAAAATACTAATCGTGGTTTTGGAATTGAAATTCGAATTGATGCCTTTGATGTTCCAAAAATCATTGAATCCATCATCGTTTGGTGTG
>JANPDC010000058.1:0-12395 GCA_031431275.1 Bacteroidota bacterium | reverse complement strand
TTCTTGGAAACAAAAAGCGATTGACGCTTATGCCAAAAGGAGCGATTAAACCGGCTTACTTTCAAAAAATAATTAGATTAAGGTCATCTTACTATA
Source organism: Bacteroidota bacterium (assembly GCA_031431275.1). Taxonomy (GTDB): domain Bacteria; phylum Bacteroidota; class Bacteroidia; order Flavobacteriales; family Flavobacteriaceae; genus Flavobacterium. The sequence continues at coordinate 12,299 of JANPDC010000058.1, read as the reverse complement.
CAAATTCAATAAAAGAATTTTATCCGACCATAAAAGAATAAAAATACTTAAAAACTTTGTGTTTTTTTTGAATTCAATAACAATAAAGAAATCACATAAAATTAGGTTTTCACTTTAAAAACAAAAAATGAAACTCGAAATAAAAAATATCTCCAAGCAATATAACAAAACCAAATTTGGTTTACACGATTTTTCAATGACTATTGAAAACGGAATTTTGGGTTTGTTAGGACCAAATGGCGCAGGAAAATCAACTTTAATGAAAATTATAGCTACCATTTCGAACCCAACAAGCGGTCAAATTTTGTTAGACGGCGTTGACATTACCAAAAATCCAAACGAAATAAGACAAATACTGGGTTATTTACCGCAAGACTTCGGCGTTTATCCGAACCTAAACGCTTATGAATTTCTAGAATATATTGCAGCCATGAAAGGAATTGGTGGTTCAAACTTAAAAGATAGAATTTCGCAATTACTAGAAGGTGTAAACTTAATTGATGCTGCAAAAAAACCAATTGGTACCTATTCTGGCGGCATGAAACAGCGCATTGGCATTGCACAAGTTTTGCTCAACGACCCAAAAATTTTAATTTTTGACGAACCAACGGTTGGGCTTGACCCAGAAGAACGCGTACGTTTTAGAAATCTAATTTCTGATTTGGCAAACGATTGTATCGTCATACTTTCTTCGCACATTGTGTCTGATATTGAGACGATTGCAGATACGGTTGCGATTATGAAAAACGGTCAACTTATCTCGCAAGGTTTTCAACAAGATATTATTGATGTGGCTAAAAACAAAGTTTTTGAACAAGAAATTAATGCCAGCGATTTGAATGCTTTCAAAGAAAAATATTTGATTTTAAACACCATTCGCAAAAAAGAACATGTTTTAGTTCGGTTTATTGCCGATGAAAAATTGCCCAATGCAACGGGTTGCAACGCCACATTAGAAGACGCTTATTTGTATCAAACCAAAAACAAATAAGATGAGTTTCTATAAAAACATAATCAAAGCCGATTACCTACAACGCACCCGAAGTTATGTATTTTTAATCACGTTACTAGTGAGTGTTTATGTTGCTTATACTTTCATTCCTAGTTATGAATCCAATTATTCAACTGTACGAATTGGTAATTATATAGGCAAAAATAATTCGGCTTGGATTGGTCATGTTACAGCCATAATGGCAAGTACTTTTTTGTGGATTATTGGCTTTTATTTGGTCAATAATGGCATCAAACGTGATAAAGAAACGGGAGTTGGACAAATTATTGCTACCACATCAATTTCTAATTTTGGATATTTGTTAGCCAAAGCATTTAGTAACTTTTGTGTTTTGATCACTATTGTTTTCATTATTATTTTAATGGCTTTTGGGTTGTATGTTTTTCGTGGCGAAGGCAATTTCGATTTCATTCAGTTTGTGTTGCCGTATTTGCTGGCAACTATTCCGAGTATATTTTTGGTTTCGGTTGTGGCCATCGTTTTTGAAGTAGTTTTTGGAAACAGAACCAATATAATGAATGTGGCGTTTTTCTGTTTGTTTGGAGTTGTTATTGCGATGACAAATGCAGGAAGCAATCCTAGTTTACAATATATTGACCCAATGGGAATAAAATTTCTGACCAACCAAATGGTAGAAATTGTCAATTTAAAAGATGCAACTAATACCAACGATATTTCAGTAGGTTATTTATTTAATGAAAATCTAAAAACAAACTATTTTAATTTTGAAGGTTCAACTTGGTCACTATTGTATGTTTTAAGCCGATTTGTTTGGATTGCAATAGGTTTAGGATTGCTTTTTATTACTTCAAAAATATTCCACCGATTTGATTCAAAAACCATAATTTTATCAAATAAGAAAGCGAATACAACGCAAATTAATGAAATCAAAACCGAACCAAAACAAATAATTCTATCAGATTTGCCGAAAACAAAGCCACAATTTGGCATTCTACCAATTATCAAAACCGAATTTTTAATGCTTCTTCGCAAAGGTCCAAAATGGTTTTGGTTGGTTAATTTTGGTGGTATGATGGCGTTATTTTTTATGCCTATCAAAGAAGCCTATCAACTTGTATTGCCTGTTTTGTGGTTTTTACAAATTAATCGATGGGCAGATTTGGCAACAAAAGAAAAGTTTTTTGGTACCAGTAATTTTATTTATTCGTCATTCAAACCATTGCAAAGATTATTAACTTCACAAATTATAGCAGGATTCTTGTTAGCAACATTTTTGGCTTTACCCTTAATTATCAGACAATTAGTAGAAGGTAATTTAACAGCAATAATCTCAATTACCATTGGCGGTTTATTTTTAATATCGTTTGCTGTTTTTTCAGGAATTATTTCTGGTGGAAAACGCTTGTTCGAAATTTTGTTTTTTGCCATAACATATGCGTTAGTTAGCGGCGTTCCGTTTGTAGATTATTTTGGCGGATTTCATCAAGATTCATCCTACTTAATTGCACTAATTGTAGTTTTATTTTTACTTTTAACAGCATCATTTTTAGTTAGAAAACACGAAATTAAGAATCAATAGTTTTGAAGTTTTTTGTATATATTTGCAAGAAATAAATTCTCCTTCAAATAATTACAAAAAAGTCGCATAACTTAAACTCCATTTTTTATTTGCATATCCAAATCATTAAAGGCGAAAAATCTAGAATAGAGATCTAAATCTATTTCGAGTTATTGTAAGATAAAAAAAATAAATTAGAAAATTTAGTTTAACATTTTGTATCTTTTTGAATTTTGAAATCTTTAATGAATTGCAAATTTAAATGTTATTAAGCAAAGTATATTGAAAAGTTACATGATATTTAATTACTTACCAGCTCTTACATCAGGCTGTTTTATATTATTGGCATTTATCATTGCTGTCAATTTCAGAAAGGTAAATAGAATTGCCAATCGTTGGTTGGCAATTTTTCTTTTGTGTTTTGCCATTCTGTTGTTTAGCGAACCATTATTGATTGATAAAGAGTTTATAAATAATCCTTTTTATTTTAGTTTGATAAACACGTGTTTCTTCTTACTTGCACCTGCTATGTTTTTTAGTGTTACTTATTTTGTAACACCTGCAAGAACATTTGAAAAAAAAGATTTATGGCATTTTTCACTTCTAATTAGCATTTCGCTGTCAAATACTCTTTTTTGGTTTTTGTCAGATAAAATAGAAACGATTAATCCACAAGCAAATACTTTACCTCTAACTTATTGGGAAATTTTTGTAGGACTTTCACTTTCAATTTTTCCTATATCTATTTATTGGATTTTATCCTACAGAAAACTATTGATACACAAAAAAAATTTGCTGATATACGCTTCTACTACAGAAACGGTTGATTTGTCTTGGTTGCGTTATTTTTTCATAGGTTTGGCGGCAATGATTATGATAATAATGAGTCATACCGTGTTTGAAGTGCCTTTAATAATAAATATGGCGTACGTTTTTTACTTAATATTAGTATTTTATTTAGCCTATTTTGCACTACAACAAAAGGCAATTTTTAATGAAAAAAGAGAAACTGACTTAGCACTAAGAATTTTTATTAATGAGGAGGAACAGCGTGATTTACAACGTAAACAAATTCTGACTAATGAACAATTATTGAGATTAAAACCTAAACTTGTGGAGCTTATGGAATCCCAAAAACCCTATCTGAATAGCGAACTTGGGCTAACAAATTTAGCTATGATGATGCAAATCGGCATACATGAATTATCTTATCTCGTAAATGTTGGCTTTGAGAATAATTTTTATGGGTTTGTTAATAACTATAGAGTTGAAGAAAGTAAAATACTTTTGAGTTCTTCGAAACATCAACATCTTTCTATTATTGGGATTGCATTTGAAGCAGGATTCAATTCAAAAACTGTCTTTAATACAACATTCAAAAAAATGACTGGCTTAACTCCTACCGAATTTAAAAAATTAAAAAAACTTTAAAAGATGTTCGCTTCTATCTAAACGAACTAGGGTTTTCTTACTACACCCTAACTTTGCAGTATTGTTTAATAATTAAAATTCTATATCATGAAAAAATCACATTCATTATCAATTTTCAGTTCAGTTATAATATCTTTTATTATACTTTCTTCATGTAGAAACTATATTGCTAGTGTAGGTATGAAAAGTATGGATTCAAATAAAGATGGTAATGTGAGTAAAGAGGAAGTTATGTCACAATATCTGATAGATTGCAAGAACGAAAATCCTAATTCGGTTGATGATTGTATGAAAAAAGCAAGAGAAGAGTATACTAAAATGTTAGCGAAATTTGATAAAAATGGAGATCAGCAACTAAACAAAGAAGAGTTTAAGGCATATCTATCTTCTAAGTGATTAAATAAGAAAGTTGCTTTGTAACAATTTCAATAATCATTGGCAGTTAGGTTTTAGTTTCGTCTGGCGTTTTTTCAGGAATTGTTTCGGGCGGAAAACACTTGTTCGAGATTTTATTTTTTGCTGTAACTTATGGGTTAGTGAGTGGCTTTCCATTTGTAGATTATTTTGGCGGATTTTATCAAAATATTTCATACATAATTGTACTAATTATAGTTTTATTTTTACTTTTGGCAGCATCCTTTTCAGTTAGAAAATACGAAATTAAGGATCAATAGATAAATAAAGTAATTATGGAAAAAAAATCATTAGCCAATAGAATCTTAAATTTTAGTTTTACAAAAATACTAATTGGTACTTTTATATGTGTTGGAATTTATGCGTTATCGCAATTCTTATTAAGCGAAGGAATCAAATTATCAGGACTTAACGAAGATTTTCAAGAGTTATTTGTCAGTGTAGTTTCAGCAATATTGGTCCTATTTGTTTACATTTTTTTATTTAAAAAATATGAAAATAGAACAATAACAGAATTTTCATTCGATAAAATTGGATTCAATTTAGGAACTGGTATATTATTGGGTGCATTGATTCAAGCATTAACCATATTGGTAATTTATTTAAATAATGGCTATTCAATTGTTTCAATTAACAGTGTTTGGTTTATAATTCCGCCATTAGCAATGGCTTTCTCTTCCGCAATATTTGAAGAAATTCTTTTTAGAGGAATATTTTTCAGACTTATAGAAGAAAGATTAGGTAGCTACATCGCCTTGATTATTTCTGCACTCATTTTCGGATTACTTCATCTTTTAAATCCAAATAGTTCACTCACAATGGCGCTTGGTTTATCAATTCAAGCTGGACTATTTTTAGGAGCAGCCTACATGTATTCTCGTAATTTGTGGTTTCCAATTGCAATACATTTTGCCTGGAATTTTACTCAATCTGCAATTTTCGGTGCTGTAGTTTCTGGAAATCAAATTTCAAAAACATTGATAACTTCAAAAATAGAAGGCGCCGATTGGGTTACTGGAGGTACTTTTGGTCCCGAAGGCTCAATACAAGCGACAATATTTGGTTTTTCAGCATTTTTAATTTTAATGTATTTATGCAAAAAACAAGGGAAAATCATTCCACCCTACTGGGCAAAGAAATAAATTTAAAAAATTTACAATACTTATGAATCAAAATTTAAGAGATAAAATACCATTTCAAAAATAGCGAATAAGTTTATTTTTACTTTTGGCAACATCATTTTTAGTTAGAAAACACGAAATCAAAAATCAATAAAAACAAACATATACAATTATGGAAAAAAAATCATTGACCAAACAAATTTTAGATTTTAGTTTAACAAAAATATTTATTGGTAATTTTGTATGTTTTGGAATTTATATTTTATCTCAATATTTATTATTTGAAGTAGCCGTAAAGTTTAGAGGTCTAAGCAAAGATTTTCAAGTATTATTTGTTAGTGTAGTTTCGTCAATAATAGTACTATTTGTTTACATCTTTTTATTCAAAAAATACGAAAACAGGTCTATAACAGAGTTTTCATTTAATAAAATTGGATTCAATTTAGGAACAGGTATTTTGTTGGGTGTATTGATTCCATCATTAACCATATTGATAATTTATTCAAACAACGGCTATTCAGTTGCTTCAATAAATGCTGTTTGGTCCATAGTCTCACCATTAAAAATGGCTTTTTCAACGGCAATAATTTTAGAAATTCTTTTGAGAGGAATAACCTTCAGAATTATCGAAGAAAAATTAGGAAGTTACATTGCCTTGATTATTTCAGCACTTATGCTCGGATTATTTCATTTTTTAAACCCAAATAGTACAGTAGCAATGGCAACTGGTTTGTCAATTCAAGCAGGATTGCTTTTAGGAGCAGCCTATATGTATTCTCGCAATTTATGGTTTCCAATTGCCATACATTTTGGATGGAGATTTATTCAATCAGTAATTGCAGACGCTACACTTTCTGGAGATAAAATTTCAGAAATGTTAATGGCATCAAAAATAGAAGGTTTCGATTGGTTCACAGGCTTCACATTTGGACCAGAAGGTTCCATACAGGCTATTCTATTTAACGTTTCAGTATTTTTAGTTTTAGTATATTTATGCAAAAAACAAGGGAAAATTATTAAACCATATTGGACAAAGAAATAAATATATGTCAAGAACAAAAAAAAGAGTCAAATCAACCTCGTGTCCTAATTGCCATGAAGTTTTTGCAGATATAAACCATAATTTTTGCCCCTATTGCGGACAAGAAAACCACACGCACAAATTGCCAGTAACCCATTTTGTGATGGAAACTTTAGAGAGTTTAACCCATTTTGATACCAAATTTTTAGCAACCCTTAAAGATTTGGTTTTAAAACCTGGATTAGTAATTAAAAATTACAATAACAACAAACGTTCTCGATACGTGCCACCAATACGTATGTATGTTTTTATTACTTTTATTTTTTTTTTAATTATTTCATTGGTTTTCAGCCATAGTGTTGAGGAGAATAATGATAGTTTCAGAAAAAATATTTCAGCTTCAGGAAATACAAGATTTGATTTGTTTACCCAAACAACATTAGATTCCTTAACTCAAAAAAAATTACAAAGTATAAAAAACTTAACAAATTCGAAAATTGAAAAAGTATTGAAAATCCAAAATATCAAAACCGATTGGATCAATACAAGACTAGTCAACTCTTTTGTTAAACTCCAAACAGGAGAAATTAAAGTATCCGATTTGTATAAAAAATTCATGAAGTACGCCTCTTATTCTTTCTTTATATTCATGCCTTTTTTTGCATTAATTTTGAAGGGTTTTTATTTCAGGAGGAATTATTTTTACTCAGAATTTTTAGTTTTTTCAATATTTTATCACATTTTCATTTTTGGATTATTGACAGTTATACTTTTGGTAGACAAATTATTTAACATTAACCAATTATATTTAATTGCTCCATTTTTGATTTCAATTTTCATCTATTTAGGCATTTCCTTAAAAACCGTTTTTGAAGGAAGTTGGCGTAAAACAGTTTTCAAAACATCAATTTTATCGTTTATTTACATTTTCTGTTTAGGCTTTTTGTTTTTATTTTTAGTATTAGGAAGTATGATTTAACTAAAATAAATTTATGAATTTAGATAAAATAAAACCGCTACCAAGCTACAACCATTGCACCTTGGATTGCTTCAATAGAAGGTCGTGATCACGAAAGCGGCAGTCACTTTATTATGACAGGAATTCCAAAAGGCGAAAATGTATGGCAAAAAAAACGAGGTGAAGATTTAGAAATTATCGGAACAACCATTGCCGATTTAGATTTTATTGCCAATGCACGACAAGATATTCCAGCATTAATTGAAGAAATTGAGAGATTGCAAAAATAATTGAAATAAAAACTATGAAATACATTCAAAATCCAGAAATCCTAAAATCAAAAATTGTTGCTTTTCTAACCGAAAAACTAAATAATTTCACCAAAAAAAATCCTGAAATCCTACTCGAAGCCATCGGTTTAGATTTAGATTCTTACACAGGAACTGCCAATATAAGTCTTGGAAAAGAAGATTATTACAAAGAAAGCATTGCCCGTTACATTGAACTCGAAATCACAAAAACCATCTTGTCTGAAAAAATAATTTCTGAACTGAAATTGTACATTCTAGAAGGTTATGTTTATCATTTATCGCCAGAATCTGCACCAATCGTAGAGAAATTTAAAAACTCAATGGGTGATTGGAGCCATATCGCTATAGAAACATTGCAAGTAATTGATGAAACTGAATTAGAATTCTTGCGAAGCAAAGAAAATCCTGATGGCACTAATTATGTAACCGAATTTATTATTTTGGCAAGCGAAGCACTTTTAGATTATTTGCAATCGGAGGCATTTACAAAAGTCAATAAAAAAAACACTTTTGTTTTCTTAGTTTTAGAGTTGAATGATTCAGTAGAAGAAGGAATTTTAAAATTCAATAAAGTGCGTCGTGCCAACCTTCGTTTTGTGAAAAACGATGTTGAATTGAAGCAAAAAACAGTTCTTTGGCTAACCGAAAAACTGCAAGAATTACACAAAAAAAATCCTTCAGAAAAATGGTCTTCCATTACTTTTGATATGAATACATTTGAAGCAAAAACCTATTTGAGTGTTAATACCAAACAAAATTTCGAAGAAAGTTTAGCCAAGGTTGAAGATAAAGAAACTCATAAATTTTCGCCTGGATATTATAAATATTGCGCTTTTGAAGAATTGATTTTGTTTAATAATAACCAAAACGAACTTGAAGCCATAAAAGCAATTCCTCATATAGAAGGGAATTGGTATTGGACATGCGATTTAGCACAAGTTTTTATAGAAGCATTGCTAGATTTTCAAAAAACTGACACTTTTAAAAACCTGAATTTAGAAACTGATACTTTCGTTTTTGCGGTCGATAGTGATCAATCAATTGAAGATAGCATTTCAAAATTTAATATTATAAAAACGGCTTATCTAGATTAAAAAATTAGCTAATACAAATCTTAATGCAACTCAAGTTTTTAATTTGGGAATTAGTTTTGAACAAATGAAAAATAATAATTAAAATGAAAAAATTTCAAAAAGTATACATACTATTAGGTCACAGAAATGATGCGCTACCACTTTTCATCAATTACAGTCAACCAGATATTAATTGGATTGAATTAGAAGAATTTGCAAAAGGAATTCGTCCAATGAAAGAGTATAAAATTGCCAATTTTATCATCAAAAAACCTAAGAAAATGATTTGCGATTTCTATAACGGATTTTGCAACGGAATGGTTTCCAAACGGTTGTTAGACCAAACTGAAATATTTAATAATTACAGAAAATTTCCTGTTCAAATAAACGGCGAAGACTTTTTTGCCTTAATTATTGACAAAGAAACCAATTGTTTCGATAGAGCGAATTCGGTTTATGTAGAATTAGAAGAAAACGCAAAAACTTTTTTATAAATTGCAGAATATACTTTTTTTATTGATAAAGTAGATGCTAACCATGTTTTTTCAATTCCCGAATACAATTACACGTATTGCACTGATATTGTGAAAGATGAAATAGAAAAACTAACTACATTAGGTTTTACTTTTTTAGAAATTTTTGATGTAACAACAGGAAGAGTTCATTTATAAATTGAAAGAAAATGAAAAATATAATTTCAAAATTGATTTCCATTGCAAAAGAAAAAAACCCTAAGTTGGTAATTGAATTGAATAAAGGCGCAAAAAAAAGTGATATTTCTACTTTACAGAAAATGATAAATAAAGAATTACCTTCTGATTTTGTTAAGTTTTATTCTCATTGCAACGGATTTTCTATAAATAGTTCTCGGCTGTTCAATGGTTTGCGATTACTTAGCATTGAAGAAATAATTGTACAATGGCAAAGTATGAATGAAATAAATAAATCGGGTGCACTTATTGTTGATGGCAAACCAATATTTGCTGAAACAGATAAGGAAATTAAAAACGATTGGTGGAACGAAAATTGGTTGCCAATAACAGATAATTTAAGTGGCGATTATACTATTTTAGATTTAGATCCTAATAAAAATGGGACTTACGGACAACTATTTGAGTTTTGGCACGACCCAAGTTTCCGGAAATTAATAGCCAATTCACTAGAAAATTTCATTGTTAAAACTACAGAAAATATTAAAACAGGTAAATCCATTTATGATGAAAATTATAATGGATTTGTAGAATTTTTATAAAAAAAGACCAATGTTAAATACCTATATAAACAATTTACTCAACCGAATGCTCGACCAAAGCGACCAAAATAGGGTTCCATATGATAGTTCCAAAACTATTTCTTGGAAAGCATTACGAGAAGCCGAGACATTGACTGATACTGATTTTATTGACAATATTATAGATAACATACATTCAGAAAAAAACAAAAAACGCAGAGATTATATGTACTTTATTGTAGGTCGAATTTGCGAAAACAAACCCTATCAAAAAGGATTAGAATTCTTGATTGACCAAATCGATAAAGAAACCGATAAATACATCGTATCCGCTATTTTGGACCGAATTATGGATTTAGAAAAACCCGCAACAACCAATTTATCTAAAATTTTCGAAGCGATCAATCACAAAACTTGGCAGGTTAGATATAGCGCCATCAATGCCTTCAAAAACACTCACAATCCAGAAGTTGAAAAACGAATGATTGGCATTATGGAAAACACCATCGAAGGCAAGTATGAAATTATTTACCCAATGTCGGTTTTATACAATTGTGGTTCCGTAAATTGCATTCCGTTTATCGAAAAACAAATTCAAAACAAATCACGAAACATAAAAAGTCAAGCCATTGAAACAGTCAAACAATTAAAAGAAAAATTTGCATTAAAATGATGGAAAACAGAAAATTTATACCCTTTGAAAACTTTGGTGAAATTCATTTTGGCGAGAATTATTTACAAGTTCGAGAAAAGTTGAATTCACCTTTTAGTCAAGTCTATTTTGATGAAAATTCAAAAACATTTAGCGATCATTTTGACGAATTAGGATTCAAAATTGAATATGATACTGATAATAATGTATTGAGTTTTGAAACTTTCAATGATATGAATTTTGATTTTTACTTTTTAGATAAAAATTTAACTACTATGTTATTTTCTGAAATTGAAACATTGCTAAAAAGCGAAGATAACTCAACAGAATATTTTTCAATCGGTATTTATTCGCCTAAATTTGGCATTAGTATTTGTTATGAAAACTTTCAAGACGAACCTGATGAGCAAGCAACTTCGTTTCATATTATCCGAAAAGATTATATGGAGTTAAATAAATAAAAATCAAATAATTTAGATAATGGAAAAGTTAATAATTCCAGATTCAGCCAGAATCGGTTGGAATTCAATAGAAGATTTAATTGTTCAAAGAGATGATCAAGAAAGTATTTTTTTAGCCACTTTTGATGATGTCGCTTCAAATATAAAAAGTCGACATCAAATAGATTATTCCTATTATAATCGTGGGAAATTTAAGGACGGTCCAAAGTTCATATTACATGTTTATTCCGCAGGAATTGATTATGAAAATTATTCAGACACTATAAATCATTTTGACAAAGAATATGATTTGCTTAATGAAGGAATTGAGGATATTAATTATTGGTTACATTATTTTAAAGACTATACAGCATTGAACAAAACAGAAAATTACTGGACAAACCGATACAAAGATCAAAGCACGGGTTGGGATTTAGGCGAACCATCTTTGCCATTAAAAACCTATATTGACCAACTCGAAAATAAAGCAATTCGCATTCTAATTCCTGGTGCTGGCAATGCATACGAAGCCGAATATTTAATTGAATTAGGTTTTAAAAATGTATTTGTAATGGATATTTCTAAAATTCCGTTAGATAATTTTAAAGAACGAAATCCAGATTTTCAAGCAAATCAATTACTAGAAACCGACTTTTTTGAACACCAAGGAAACTACGATTTAATTCTAGAACAAACCTTTTTCTGTTCTTTTGAACCAACAAAAGAAAACCGAAAAAACTACGGACAAAAAATGGCAGAATTACTCAATCCAAATGGTAAATTAGTCGGGCTTTGGTTTGATATTCCATTAGTTGAAGGTAATTTTGACAAACGCCCATTTGGCGGAAACAAAACAGAATATCTAACCTATTTAGAACCTTTTTTTGAAGTAAAAACCTTCGAACGTTGTTACAACTCAATCAAACCAAGAGAAAACGAAGAATTTTTTGGGGTTTTCTTAAAAAAATGATTCAACATAGAGATTAGAGGTCTAGAGAAAAGCACTAAAAATGAAACTCTAAACCTCTAACCTCTATGTTTAAAAAAAAAACTATATGCAAGCAAAATTCAAAACAATAATCGCAACCGTAACTCCTTTTTTAACAAAAAACGATT
>JANPDC010000057.1:0-34444 GCA_031431275.1 Bacteroidota bacterium | reverse complement strand
AATGAGAGTTTCTCTTTATTTTATTTTATTATTTTCCACAATTTCAATTTTTTCTCAAAATTCAAGATCTTTGTCAGACTCTGAATATCAAGTTTTACAAGAAAAAGCAAGATTATTAATAAATTCAAATATTGATAGTTCGTTTGTATATGCTAACATAATTGAAAAATCACCTGTCCCAAGTCACCAGACTTTTGCCCTAGGGATAAAATCTTATTTATTTCAGTTGAAAGGAGATAGCATACAATCTAAAAGTTTTGAGTCGCAAGCATTTAATGTGCTGAAAACTATGCCTAATTCAAAGGAAAAAATCAAATTAAATTCTCTGTTATTCAATTTTGTCGGACTTTCAGAATGGAAAAGAGGCAACTTAAACAAAGCATTAAAACTATATTTTCAAGGTAAAGATATTTCAAAAAAAATAAATGATATAGTTCAAATTATAAAATTCAATAACAACATATCTTCTATTTATGCAGACATTGGGAATTACGATTTAGCGATTTCTACAGCAAAAGAATCAGATAGATTAACTGATAATAATTCTTACTTGTATGAAAAAGAAAAATATAATCAGAGTAAATCAAATGTTAATTACAAATTAGGGACATTTTATGAAAGGAAATTCATAAACAACAAAAATTTTATGTTTTTAGATTCTGCATCTTATTTTTATAAACAAACCCTGATGTATTCTAAATATAGTTTTAACAATGAAATTAACGCAAAATTAAATTTAGGAAGTATATATAAATGTAAAAAGAATTATGAAAACGCAGAAAAAATATATTTAGGAATACTAAAATTGGATAAATCAAAAATTTCATCTGATAACTATAAAGATCTTAATGTCAAATTGGGTGAACTCTATTTTTATCAAAATAAATTCAAAGAAGCATTAATTTGTTTCAAGAAAGTAGATTCAATTTGTTACGAGAAATCAGATAACAATGATCTTTTCAAATATTCGAGTTATTTTCAAGCAAAAATTTATAATAGTTTTGATGATTCAAAAAATGCTTTAAAATATTCGAAAATTTATTTACAACAAAATAAATCCATAGAATCAAAATTGAGTAATGAAACAATTGACATTAACTTTATTTTAGGAAAAAATTCTTTCACAAGAGAAATGAAAGAAATAGAATCAAAGAATTCAAATTCGATTTTACTTACTCAAATTATCACGTTTATAGTAATTTGTATAATCATTTCAATTATAGTTTTCTTAGCATGGAATTTAAAACAGAAAGAAAAAGCAAATAAAAAAGCTGAAATACTAATCGAGGAATTTAGATCAGAAATCAGGAAAAATAAAATTCATAACTTGGTTAAAGAAAATAAGATTCTTGAAATTCAAGATTCGATTAAAAAAACCGAAGTTATATCTTTAAATATTGATGAAGAAAAAGAAAATGAAATTTTTGAGAAACTAAAAAATTTAGAATTTAAAAACGAATTCCTAAAAGTTGACTTTACACAAAGTTACGTAGCTAAAAAAATAAAAACCAATACTACCTATTTGTCCTATGTTGTGAATAAAAGATTTGATAAAAGTTTTAGTGAATATGCGAATGAACTTAAAATTAATTATGTAATTAATCAATTAATCACTAATCCGATTTATCGTAAATATTCTACACAAGCTATTGCTGAAAGTGTTGGATTCAAAAAAGCAAACTCTTTTACTAAATCTTTTAGCAAACGAACTGGGCTATCACCAGTTCAATTTGCTAAAAAAATAGAGTCTACAAAAAAACTCTAGAATTAATAAAAAAATAGATTTAACTAGGGTCTTGTTCCCCTTACAGCTTCTAAAATAGCAGTTGATCTTGGATCACCATTTCCTTGAGGTGGTGGTGATGTTGTGGTTACAGGAGGATCTGCTGGCGGGCTACCCGCTCCACCAATTATAAACTTAAATGATAAATCATTCATTTTAAATTCAATGAAAGAATTCAAATTTAATTTAGTTGTTCTCATAATTATTACAATTAATTTATAAATCAAATTTACATTTTTGAATAGTTTCATTTCTGTTTTAAGAAATTAAAAATGCGTTTTATTTTTAAATGTTTAAATGACAATGACTTAAAAACGCAAAATACTGTCTCAATTTATAAATTATGACAGTCTTAATTTAAAAATTATAAAATCTTACACTTTTTTTATCTTAAAAAACATTAAATCTTTGTTGAACAATCTTGAAAATTAGTTTGATTTTCACAAAGCCACAATCAATGATACATGTCATAAAAAAGTATTTAGAGTTCAATAATTTTTCTGAATTAAAAGAAGATTTCGAAGATTTTTTTCAATCCCATCCCAACTATCCAAGTTTATTTGCCGTTACAGATTCTTTAGATTTATTATCTATAGAAAACCTAGCGATCAAACTCCCAAAAGAACAATTTGTAGAACTTCCAGATTTTTTTGTGGCTTTCTTCGAAGAAGATTTAGTGTTAGTCAATAAAACATCAGAATCGTTATTTATCGAAAAAGATAACAAAGAAAAAACCACACTCACCTACAACGCATTTCTCGAAAAGTGGAATGGAATTATCCTAGTGATCGAACCAAATGAAAAAACCAATAAACCAGTCGTTACAAACAATAACAATTGGATTAAATATAGTGTCCCATTTGTAGTTTTAATAGCCATATCATTCTTTTATTTTGATTATTCAATTCACAGTATTTTGTTACTGATAACTTCACTTTTTGGGTTACTTCTTAGTGTTTTTATAGTACAAGAAAAATTTGGAATCAAAAACGAAATTGCCTCAAAGTTTTGCAACATCAATCCCAAGGCATCTTGTAATTCAGTAATTAAATCCGAAAAAAGCGACATCAACAAATGGTTGAGTTTTGCAGATTTACCTTTTTTGTTTTTCAGCATTTCAGTAGTGGCTATCGTATTGCAACCCAATTTTTCAAGTGTTATTGTTGGTGTTTTGAGTTTACTTTCAATTCCAGTAGTGTTCTATTCGATTTGGGTACAAAAATTTCAATTAAAAAAATGGTGTGTGTTGTGTTTGGCTATCTCTACGGTATTGATACTTCAAGGGATTCTTTTTGCAAGTCTAACCACATCGCTTTTTGCAATACAAATTTCGAATTTCTTTGCTTTTGTGTTCTCGTCGGTTGCTATCAGTTCGCTTTGGATGTTGGCTAAACCCATGATTGAGAGTAAAATCAAAGCCGAAAACTCGACTAGAGATTTAAAAAAATTCAAACGCAACGTTGAGGTTTTTAATTTTTTATCTAAAGAAATAACATCAACTCAAGGTTTCGACAAACTCCAAGGCATATCATTTGGAAATCAATCTGCCGAAGTTCAATTATCCATTATTTTGAGTCCAAGTTGCGGACATTGTCACAAAGCCTTTGAAGATGGGTTTGAATTAGTGCAACAATTTCCTGAAAAAATTCATCTCAAGGTATTGTTTAATATCAATCCAGAGAACAATGATAATCCATTCAAAGTAGTTGTGGAACGACTACTGTCATTACAATACAGCAACCCAAACCAAGTGGCACAGGCGATATCAGATTGGCATATCAAAAAAATAGGACTGGAACTTTGGTTACAAAAATGGTCAATCGAAACCATTGACATGAGGGTGAATCAGCAAATATATTTGCAGTATCAATGGTGTTTGGACAATGATTTCAACTTCACACCTGTGAAAATAGTGAACGAAAGACAGTTTCCAAATCAATATGAAATTAGCGAACTTAAATATTTCTTGAATACTTTTTCGAAGCAAGACGAAGTTTCGCGAGAAAGTAGTTTGATACAAGCCTAAAAAAAATATTTTATACAAAAATGGGAAATTAGCCGAACAGGGACATAAAAATAGTAGGCAAAAATTAAACTAAATTAAAATGAAAAAAATCTTTTCTTTATTAATCATAATTGGATTTTCAATTATGAATTATGCACAGTGTAATACTGGTTGTATCACTGGGAATCTAACAATTATTGTAGGTCAAACCACTACTTTTTCTTCTCCAATTGCACAATGTACAAGTTGTTATGATTGGGATATTAATGCCAACGACTTATCATCAGACAATCAAACTGTTGGAACAATTAGAATTGTTGGGACTGATATGGGACAAACCGTTCAAATACAAGGAGTATCACTTGGTTCTTTTTCTCTGAAACTAACTTATTTTGATGAAACGGGTTGCCATGTTTGCTGTTTTAATGGTACTGTGGTTTCAGGAACACCACTTACGCCTTTACCAAAGGCAACTTGCTTTGGTTTTGATCCTGCTCCAAATGGACCTGATATTACAGATGAAGGACTTTTGAATTATGCATACATAGGAAATCCATATGCTCCACCCATTTCTTCTGTTGGTTTAACATTTACTTGGTATTTCAGGTTAGTGAATGGTACATTATTAACTTTTAATGAGCAAAACCCAACATTTAGACAAAGATGTCCTTATGATCCAAATGATCAATACAATGGAGTATATCCAAATAGTAGTCCAGTTGTGAGTTTTGGCGTAATAATTTCTAATGGAGTTCAAACTAAAATACTTAAATCAATTCAATCGGGTTATCCTTTACCTGCGGAAGTATCTAATGGACCTAATTCAAAAACTTGTTTTATTCACGAAGATTGCTTCCTTGGCAATGGAGTTCCGAATCCATCATCACAACAAGTAAATAAAATTATTATTTCACCTAATCCTACAACTTCAATCATCAAATTCGATGGGGATAATTTAAGTAGCTACAAAATTTCTATTTTTAATAGTAATGGAACAGAGATAATTAAAAACTCCAAAATTGATCAAAACATTAGTTTAGAAAAACAAGAAAAAGGAGTTTATGTCTTAATCCTAACTGACGAAAATGGATATAGACAAGAAGGTAAAATAATTAAAGAATAAAGTAACACATTCTAAAACTAAAATCATGTTAAATTTTTTTTGAAATTAAGTGATGCACTACAATTAAGCAGAAATGAGCAAAAAGAAATTAATGGTGCAGGACGTCGTTTATGTTCATGTAAAGTTGGAAATCAAGATATCGAAGGAACTCATTGCATTCCAAATCCCCACTGTCAACCTGTATAAGTAAAGTAACAGACACATAACCCAAGTGTCTTTAAATGATTGGGCTATTAAACAATTTTTAAACTAAAGATCATGTTAAAGTCAATTCTAAAATTAAATGGTGCTCAAGAATTGAGCAAAAAAGAGCAAAAAAACATTCAGGGTGCTGGAAGATCTTCAAGGAGATGTTGTGAGTGGTGTTCTGATGGATCATGTCTTGATTGGGTAGACGGAAATGTAACCTGTCCAATTTCAGCAGGATGCTATAGTTAATTATTCAGACACAAAACTCAAGTGTCTTTAAATTATTTGGGTTATTAATCAATTTTTAAAACTAAATATCATGTTAAAAAACATTTTAAAATTAAACGGTGTTCAACAACTGAGCAAAAACGAGCAAAAGAATATTGTTGGGGGGCTTATGATGGCTTATTCTTGTGATAAAAATGAATGTCCCCAAGGCTACCGATGTTGCAAAGATGCATGTAAGGCAATAACTCGATCATGTATTCAATAACTATTAAAGACGAAATTATGTTAAAAAACATTTTAAAATTAAACGGTGTTCAACAATTGAGCAAGAGTGAACAAAAAGAAGTCAACGGCGCAGGAGGATATAATAATGGTCTATGTTCTTGTAAAGTAGGGAATTACGAGATTGAGGGAACTAAATGTAGACCAAATCCTAACTGTCAACCAGTATAGGTAAAGTAACAGACACAAAACCCAAGTGTCTTTAAAAGATTGGGTTATTAATCAATTTTTTAAAACAAAATACCATGTTAAAAAACATTTTAAAATTAAATGGTGCTCAAGAGTTAAGCGAAAATGAGCAAAAAAAAGTTAATGGCGGATTACCAATGGCTTGTTCTCAAATATTTGCAAATGGTTGTGATAGGCAAATTTCTCAAACTACCTGTAATCAAGGGGGAGGATCTTATTTAAAACTTTGTAAGTGTTGCCAATAATTAAGTATCGTAAAATAGTTAGATTTTAGACTCAAAGAGTTATAATTTTCCTCACTACTTTTCAAAAAATTAAGACACAAAACCCAAGTGTCTCTAAAAGATTGGGTTATTAATCAATTTTTAAAACAAAATACTATGTTAAAAAACATTTTAAAATTAAATGGTGCTCAAGAGTTAAGCGAAAATGAGCAAAAAAAAGTTAATGGTGGAGTTCCAAGAGAACTTCTAGCATGTTCTCAACAGTGTGGGCCAGGTGGTGGAGTTGTAGTACGTTGCTTAGTGCCAATTGGCACAAGGCCAACTACAAATGTATGTTGTGTATGTTACTAATCAATTTTAAAACTAAAAAATCATGTTAAAAAACATTTTAAAATTAAACGGTGCTAATCAATTGACCAGAACCCAACAGAAAAATATAAATGGAGGTGCTCCAGCTAACTGTGCTTCTAGTTATATGTCAGGATTTTCTGCCGATGGAGAAGAAACTATTTGTATTGCAAGAATTGGAGGGCAAACTTCAAATGGTTTCTTGAGTAATATTGGAGGAACATTGTATTGTTGTATTAATTAACTTATAAACTAAAAATCATGTTAAAATCAATTTTAAAATTAAACGGTGCTCAAGAATTAAGTAAAAAAGCACAAAAAGAAGTTAATGGAGGAGGAAGAATTAAAGCACTTTGTGCTCCAGAACCACCTGTTTGTTCTGAAGACAATCCAAATTGTCAAGAACTACAATATTATCAAGTTTGGTGTGTGAACAGGTAAACTAATTAAATTTTTAGAAACTGCCTAAAATTTTTTTAGGCAGTTTTTGTTTTACAAAACGATATAACATTTGAATGTGAAATTCTAAATACTATTTTATTTTTTGGTATCACAGTTTCAATTTTTTAACGGAATGGATAATTAAAATATAGAGTGAGGTAATTTAGATTTTAAAACATTTAAAATAATAAAACTTTTGAAAACACGTTCTAATTAATTTTTATGGTTTTTTGGTATAATTTTTGAAATATTTTTTTATCTTTGTTTCAAGATTTAATTATGACAAAAAACTACTACTATATTATTGTTCTTTTTATCTGTTTTGTTTCCGTTACTTCATTTGCGCAAGACAAACAGTCAAAAACACAGGATACAACAATCGATGGATTGAATTTGTATCCAAATCCTGTAAGTAATGGTAAAGTTTTCATCACTTCCAAGTCAGGTATAGACAAAGATGTTTCCATATACGATGTTCTAGGTAAACTAATCTTCCAAACCGTTTTAACTTCAAAAGAATTGAATGTTGCCACTCTAAATTCAGGAGTTTACATTATTACAATTAAAGAAGGTGAGGCATCTGCCACACGAAAGTTGATTGTCAGATAGTTCAATATTTTAATTTTCAAAATTTTACAATTTCTTGACATTCAAAACATTTTTTTAGTTGTTTAGTTTGTATCTTTGTTGCATAATCTAAATAAAAAATTATGAAAAAAATTTACTTTTTATCTTTATTGTTTGTGGGTAGTTTGTCGTTTGGGCAAGTATCATTACCTCATTATGAGGCTTTTAATTATACAATTGGAGGGGGTCTGCAAACTCAAAACAATTGGACATTACTTAATTCTGGGGATGATTTAACAATTGCAACAGGTAATTTGAGTTATACTGGTTTACCTACTTCAACTGGCGGAAAAGTTTCTTTTGGTGGTGCAGGGATTGATGCATCTAAATCATTTACTTCGCAAACAGGAAATACAGTTTATTATTCAATTTTGTTAAATGTTACAGATTTATCAGCAACTACATCAACTACAGGTGGATACATTGGTGGGTTCGTTCAATTAGCAACTACTAATTACGGCGCAACATTGTGGCTTAAAAAAATCGATGGTTCTACATATAACATTGGTGTTAATACCAGAACGACAGCGGCTAATTCAGTATACTCTTCTGTAGCATACAATATTAACCAAACTTATTTAGTTGTTGTTAGTTATACTTCAAACCCTGCTGCTGGAGACGATGTTGTTAAAATTTGGGTTAATCCAACTTTAGGAGGAGTTGAACCTATGTCTCTAGCTATGGCAACAAATTCAGGAGGTACTGACTTAGCATCAATTGATAGGTTTTTAGTTCGCCAAGGAAGTGCTACAGATACACCAAATGTTGAAATAGATGAATTAAGGTTAGCTACTTCATGGACTGACGTAACAACAACTACTTTAAAAGTGACCCAAAACCAAATTGCTGGACTAAGTGTATATCCGAATCCTGTAACAAATGGTAAATTATCAATTACATCAGACTCTAATGACACAAAAGAAGTTGTAATTTACGACATTCTTGGAAAACAAGTTTTGAGCACAGTAGTTACCAACCAAGTTGTAAATGTTTCTGACTTAACAAGTGGCGTATATGTAATTAAAATCACTGAAGAAGGAAAAACCGCTACTAGAAAATTAGTGATTAGATAATACTTTCTTTTAAATATATCAAAAACTCCAATTGAAAAGTTGGAGTTTTTTGTTTAAAAAACCCATTCAGATTTTTAAACTCTAAAAGGGTTGTTTTATATTTGTAAAAAAATCATTGATCACAAATTTCAACATATTTTCAATTTCTAACAAAAAGCAATTCGAAAAATTGGCTTTAAAAGTTTTTCGTTTTCAACACGAAAATAATTTGGTGTATCGACAATTTTGTGACTTCAGAAAAGTTGAAGTTCAAAAAATTAAAACTCTCGAGCAAATTCCTTTCCTACCAATACAATTTTTTAAATCACATAATGTAGTTTCCAATACTAACAAGGTTCAAGAAATTTTTACAAGTTCTGGAACCACAGGAGCAATAACAAGTCAACATTTGGTTACTGATGTAACATTATACCAAGAAAGTTATCAAAAAGGTTTTTCAGAGTTTTATGGTAATATCGAAGATTATGTAATTCTAGCGTTATTGCCATCGTACTTAGATCGATCTGGTTCTTCTCTAATATACATGTTTGATGACTTAATTAAACGAACCAACAATCCAGAAAGTGGATTTTACTTGAATAATTATTCAGAATTGATTCAAAAACTTATTCAGTTAGATAATTCGGGACAAAATATTCTTTTAATAGGAGTTACCTATGCGCTTTTAGATTTAGTCGAAATACAAAAATTTGGACTCAAGAACACCATAATTATGGAAACTGGCGGAATGAAAGGAAAACGCAAAGAAATAATTCGTGAGGATTTGCACGAGCAACTTTGCAAAGGATTTGGAGTTACAAGCATCCATTCAGAATATGGAATGACCGAATTGTTGTCGCAAGCCTATTCGTTAGGAAACGGAATTTTTGAGTGTCCACAACAAATGCAGGTATTAATTCGTGATACAGAAGATGCACTTTCCTATGTCGATTCAGGAAAAACAGGCGGAATAAATGTCATTGATTTAGCGAATATCAACTCTTGTAGTTTTATATCAACTCAAGATTTAGGCAAAAAATATCCCAATAATTCTTTCGAAATATTGGGACGTTTTGATAATTCAGATATTCGAGGTTGTAATTTAATGGTAAACTAGAGTTCAATCTAAATTCAATTTCATTAAGTTCCTTCAACAACTTATTTCTCCGAAGCGTATCGTCTAGAAACTTCCGTCCAATTAATAACATTAAAAAACGCTTCAATATAATCAGGACGACGATTTTGATAATTCAAATAGTAAGCATGTTCCCAAACATCCATTCCAAGAATAGGAGTTCCGCCAGAACCAACGCCAGGCATTAAAGGATTGTCTTGATTTGGAGTTCCAGAAACATCTAATTTCCCACCTTTTTGAGTACACAACCAAGCCCAACCAGATCCAAATTGAGTGGCACCTGCTTTTGCAAAAAGTGCCTTAAATTCTGCAAAACTTCCAAAATCTCTATCAATTGCCGCAGCTAAATCACCAGTTGGCAAACCGCCACCATTTGGCGACATAACCGTCCAAAACAAATTGTGATTGTAAAAACCACCACCGTTGTTGCGAACAGCACCATTTTTCATGTCTAAATTCATCAATACATTTTCAATATTTTTCCCTTCCATATCTGTGCCAGTAATTGCAGCATTTAGGTTGGTAGTATATGCATTATGATGTTTCGAATGATGTATTTCCATCGTTCTAGCATCAATATGAGGTTCAAGCGCATCGAATGCGTACGGTAATTGTGGTAATTCAAAAGCCATGATATTTTTGGTTTTAATGATTATTAAATATTTTATTCAAAAATAATCAATTAACTTTGAAATTGAAAAAAACAGCCCAACATAATTATAATAGCATCATAAATAAAATTTATTTTTGTCAAAATGATCCTCGATATCCAACCCATTCATCTCAAAAACGAAGTTGTGAAATTGCTGCCGTTACAAGAATCCGATTTTGATCGTTTGTACGACGTAGCCTCAGATCCTTTAGTTTGGGAGCAACACCCAAATCCAAATCGCTATCAAAAAGAGGTTTTCAGAATCTATTTCGAAGGTGCGATTTTGTCAAAAGGCGCATTTATTGTTCTCGATTCTCAAACCAACGAAATTATAGGCTGTTCTCGATATTATGATTTTAATGAAGATAAAAATTCCATAAAAATTGGTTATACCTTTATAGGAACAAAATTTTGGGGACAACATTATAACAAAAACATGAAATCGCTCATGATAAATCATGCATTCCAAAAAATTGAAAATGTGCTTTTCGATATTGGAGCTAATAATATTCGATCACAAATGGCAATTTTTAAAATTGGCGCAACCAAAATCGGAGAACAACTTGTTAAATATTACGGCGAAGAATCAAAATTGAATTATATTTATCAAATTTCTAAAAAAGATTTTTTTTAGGAGCTATTTCCTGCTGTCATTCCAATCTTTTTAAAAAATTGAAAAAAAATCAATTTTTTAAAAAGGATTTTCCCTTCCATCAGGGCTAGGCATTGTCTAAAAAGCGAAATCTCACATCCTAACAGGTTTTTGAAACCTGTTAGGTATAATTAAAACAAGCGTAATAGGTTTTTAAACCTTATTAGGTAATAAAACAAACCTAATAGGTTTAAACCTATTAGGTATAATAAAACAAACCTAGCAGGTTTTTTAAACCCGTTAGTTATAATTAAAACAAACCTAACAGGTTTTAAAAACCTGTTAGGGTAAAAAAGTCAAATGCAAAGACCATCATTTTCTATATACGACGCATCGGCAGGATCAGGAAAAACCTATGCTTTGGTCAAAGAATATCTAAAAATTATTCTTTCTTCCAAGCAAAACGATGCCTATAGAAACATTTTGGCGATAACATTTACCAACAAAGCCGTTCACGAAATGAAATCCCGAATCGTGGGCAGTTTATCAGAATTTACCAAAGACGAACCAAGCACGAAAGCCAATGATTTAATGCACGATTTGTCCAAAGATTTGGGACTTTCGATTATCGAAATCAAAACCAAATCGCAGCAAATCATCAAGCACATTATTCATAATTATGCAGCATTTGACATTTCGACCATCGATAAATTTACACACAAAGTCATTCGAGCCTTTGCACACGATTTGGGATTGCCCATGACTTTTGAAGTTTCTTTAGACACTGAAAATTTATTGACAGAAGCCGTCGATGCCATAATTGCCGAAGCCGGAAACGACGAAGTTTTGACCAAATTACTCATCGATTTCACAATGGAAAAAACCGACGAAGATAAATCGTGGGATATTTCTAGAGAAATTCTCGATACAGGACGATTAATTCTCAATGAAAACAATCGCAACGAAATTTCGCATTTCGAAAATAAAAAAATTGAAGATTTTATCGAAATAAAATCAAAAATATCAAACGAAGTTAAAGTTTTAGAAACCGAAAATATAGATTTTGCAAAAAACGCTTTCGCATTGATTGAAAATAATTCAATCGATTTAAAATCATTCTCGCGTGGCACTTTTCCAAATCATATTCAGTTTATAATTGATGATGACATTCGTGCCAACAAATATAAATTTATAGAAATTGAAGAAGTTACAATCAATAAAACTGCAAAAGACCGCAACCAAATTGAAGCCATTCTTCCAGAAATTCTAACTTTATTATCGAAAGTTTATGCTAATAACGAAAAGAAAGATTTCTATAAGGCATTCTTAAAAAATATCACGCCACTTTCGTTACTAAACACCATTAGCGACAAACTCAAAAACATTCAACAAGAACAAAACATTTTGTCGATTGCCGAGTTTAATGCGTTGATTCATAACGAAATTCAAAATCAGCCAGCGCCATTTATTTACGAACGTTTGGGCGAACGTTACCGTCATTTTTTCATTGACGAGTTTCAAGACACCTCAGAAATGCAATGGCTGAATTTAATTCCTTTAATCGATAACGCAACTTCAAGCGAAATAAACGGCGAAAAAGGAACGTTGATGATTGTAGGCGATCCAAAACAATCCATTTATCGTTGGCGTGGCGGAAAAGCCGAGCAATTTATTGAATTGAGCAAAGATAAAAACCCGTTTAATAATCCTGAAAAAGTCGTGACGCCGTTGTATCAAAACTATCGAAGTTATTCGAAAGTCATCGAATTTAACAACGATTTATTTCAAATGCTCTCATCAGAATTTGACAATTTAGATTATAAAGATTTGTATAAAAATCATGTGCGACAAGAAATTAATGCTAAAGTTGGCGGTTATGTCAACTTATCTTTTCTTCCAAAACCCGATGTTATATTTGATGATTTCGATGATGAACCATTAGAAAAAACAGATTTATATGTTTTAGCAACATTAAATACGATTCAGAATTGTTTAAAGCAAGGTTTCGAATACAGAGATATCGTTATTTTAACCCGAAAACGAAGCCAAGGAATTGCAATTGCCAATTATTTGACTGAGCAAAAAGTTCCGCTTTTGTCATCAGAAACCTTAATGATTGCCAATGCAACCGAAGTTCGGTTGATAATTTATTTATTAAAATATATACAAAACAGCAACGATCTTGATTCAAAAGCAAATTTCTTACATTATCTAGCCGAAAATGCTCAAAACGAATTGCCGATTCATGATTTTATCGCCAAAGGAATATCATTAACCATTGAAACTGAATTTGAAAATTGGCTCGAAAACTGCAATGTCAATTTAAGTTTTTCGAATATTAGAAAAAAATCGTTATATGAAGCGGTTGAAATTATTGTTAGCAAATTCCTCCTCCCAGCCTCCTCCAAAGAAGGAGGGGTTGAAACTCGAAAATTAGGATATATGACAGGAGGAAATTATTCTCATTTATTGATTGAGAAGGCACAAGAAATGAGAAAAAATCCAACAATTGGAGAGAAGACGTTGTGGAATGAATTAAAATCTAAATCACTTGGATATAAATTTAGGCAACAACATTTAATTGGAGATTATATTGTTGATTTTGTTTGTTTATCCATGAATTTAGTAATTGAAGTTGACGGGGAATATCATTTTACAAACGAACAAATTCAATTAGATAATCATAGAACTTTTGAATTAAATAAACTTGGATTTAAAGTTATTCGATTTACAAATAATGAAGTTATTAGAAATATCAATCAAGTTTTAGATAAAATAAAACAAGAATTGATCGACCAGCAAAAAAAACAAGAAGACATTCAAAATGTCAAATCAACAGTTTCGGCTCCCTCCCCCTCGGGGAGGGTCGGGGAGGGGAATGCTTACGTCCAGTATTTCCTCGATATTGTTTTAGAAAGAGACATTCGCAATCAAGCCGGAATTTCAGATTTCTTGAATTATTGGGATAAAAATGCAGAGAAATTTAGTATTCCTTCGCCCGAAGGCACAAATGCAGTTCGGATTATGACCATTCATAAATCAAAAGGATTGGAATTTCCGGTCGTGATTTTTCCATTTGCAGAAGAAGATTATAACCGTAAAACAAAATCGAAACTTTGGCTCAATGCTGAAGAAGAAACTTTTGGATTACCGAAAGTTTTAATCGATAATTCAAAAGCCATTGAAGGATTTGGTAACGATGCTTCTGAAGTTTATAATCAGAAAAAGCAAGAAGAATTACTAGACAATATTAACGTTTTGTATGTAGCATTAACAAGAGCCGAAGAACAATTATTTATCATATCGGCAATGAATTTAGACAAAGACGGTAATCCTAGAAAAAATAATATGGCGTCGTTTTTTATTAATTATTTGATTAAGGAAAATCAATTTGATGAAAATCAATTGGAATATGAATTTGGAGACAAATCTAAATTATCAAAAAACGAAAAACATATAGATAAATCGAAGACCATTCCTTTAGTATCAGAAGTTCTAAATCCGAAAAATATAAAAATCGCCCAACGAGAATCATTAATGTGGGGGACGCAAAGACAAGAATCAATTGAATATGGTAATGTTGTTCACGAAATTTTATCATATATAAAAACCAAAAATGATGTAGATTTAGCCATCATAAAAGCCATAGAAAACGGATTGATTACTACCAATCAGAAAAATGCGGTCGAGAAAAGCATTCGAGAAATTGTAAATCATGCCGATTTAGAGAATTGTTTTTCGGGTGATATTGAAGTTTTGAATGAGCAAAC
The DNA here is from genome assembly GCA_031431275.1 of Bacteroidota bacterium. Taxonomy (GTDB): domain Bacteria; phylum Bacteroidota; class Bacteroidia; order Flavobacteriales; family Flavobacteriaceae; genus Flavobacterium. Next base: position 19,804 of record JANPDC010000057.1, on the reverse strand, counting down.
CATTATCCAAAAAGAAGGGAAAACCATAAAACCAGATCGAATGGTTATCAATAAAAACAGAGAAGTGCATCTTTTGGATTATAAAACAGGGTTGCATCAGCCTAAATATAAGCTACAACTCGAAAATTATCAAGTTGCAATCGAAAAAATGGGTTATAAAGTCATAAAAAAATCACTCGTATATATAGGAGAACAAATTGAAGTTGTAAATTTAACTCCCTAACTCCTAAAGGGGGCATTTAAAAGTTTAAAAAACATTACTTTTGTAATTCATAACTCATAACTTTTTTCTCATGTACGGAAAAATCCAACAACACTTGCAAGCCGAACTTCAAACTATTGAAGAAAACGGCATTTTTAAAACAGAAAGAATCATTACTTCGCCACAAGGAGCAGAAATAATTGTGAATGACAAAACGGTTTTAAATTTTTGTGCCAATAATTATTTGGGATTATCATCGCATCCAGAGGTGGTACAAGCGGCTAAAGACACATTGGATTCACATGGATTCGGAATGTCGTCAGTGCGATTTATTTGTGGCACGCAAGACATTCATAAAACACTAGAACGTAAAATCGCAGAATTTTACGGAACCGAAGATACCATTCTATATGCAGCTGCTTTCGATGCTAATGGCGGAATTTTCGAACCATTACTGGGCGAATTAGATTGTATTATTTCAGATTCTTTAAATCATGCTTCCATTATAGACGGAGTTCGTTTGTGTAAAGCAGCCCGTTATCGTTACAACAATAATGATATGCAAGACCTAGAAAAACAATTAGTTGATGCCACCGAAAAAGGTTGTCGTTTCAAATTAATTGTGACTGATGGTGTGTTCTCTATGGACGGAATTGTGGCTTCGTTAGATAAAATTTGTGATTTAGCCGATAAATATGATGCCATGGTAATGGTGGACGAATGTCATGCAGCGGGTTTTATTGGCGCTACTGGCAAAGGAACTCCAGAAGCAAAAGGAGTGATGGGCAGAGTTGATATTATTACAGGAACTCTCGGAAAAGCACTTGGCGGTGCCATGGGCGGTTATACAACAGCCAAAAAAGAAATTATAGAACTTTTGCGACAACGATCACGACCTTACTTGTTTTCAAATTCTTTAGCACCAGCAATTGTTGGTGCATCCATAAAAGTATTCGAATTGTTAGAAAAAGACACAACATTAAGAGACCAACTCGAATGGAATACCAATTATTTTAAAGATGGAATGAAATCAGCAGGTTTTGATATTGTCGAAGGCGATTCAGCAATTGTTCCAGTAATGCTATATGACGCAAAATTATCTCAAACCATGGCTAATGAATTGCTAAAAGAGGGGATTTATGTTATTGGATTCTTCTTTCCTGTTGTTCCAAAAGACAAAGCAAGGATAAGAGTACAACTTTCTGCAGCACATACAAAAGAGCATTTAGACCAAGCAATTAATGCATTTATCAAGGTTGGAAGATCATTAAATGTGATAAAATAGCAAGAAATTAAGAAAATTTTGTATTTTTTTTCTAATTAGTTTTGAAATTAGAATTTTAATGCTATTTTTGTACAAATAAATTATTGTAAACTAACAAAATTAAGTATGAAACATCTTAACAAATTATTTGTTTTAGTGTTATTGTTTGTAGGATTCGCTTCTCAAGCACAAGACGCAGACAACAAATGGGCTATAACTTTTGGAGCCAACGCATTAGACGGAGGTAGAGTTAGCGCTGATGCCCCGATCAAAGATCAATTTTCTCAATATTTTGATGCAAAAAGATATTGGAGTATTCTTCCATCAGTATCTTATTTAAATGTATCTAGATACATAGCATCGAATTTTTCAGTTGGTGTGACTGGTTCGGTTAACAAATTGACAAAATTTGTACCAGAAAGAATTGCTCCACGTAAAGAATATGTAGAAAGAAATCCTGGAGATTTGAATTACTATTCTGCTGATGGTGTTTTAAAATACAGTTTCGGTAAATTATTGAAATGGAAAGTATTAGAGCCTTCTGCTCACATTGGTGGAGGTTACACTTGGTTAGGTGATGCTAAAGGTGGAACTGCAAATGCAGGATTAGGTTTAAACATCTGGTTTACTGAAATGGTAGGTTTATCTCTTTCTTCTTCTTACAAGCATTCATTTGCTGACACAAGAACTTTGCCAGGTGATGTAATCACACAGATGCAACACTTTGCTGGTCTTACTTTCAAATTTGGTGGAAAAGATACAGACGGTGATGGAATTTATGATAAAGACGATGCTTGTCCAAACGACAAAGGACCAAAAGAATTAAAAGGATGTCCAGATTCTGATGGAGATGGAATACTTGACAAAGATGATTCTTGTCCTGAAGTTAAAGGTATTGCAGAATTCCAAGGTTGCCCAGATACAGACGGTGATGGTGTTCAAGATAAAGATGATGCTTGTCCAGACGTTGCAGGTTTAAAATCAATGAATGGTTGTCCAGACTCTGACGGAGATGGTGTAACTGATAAATCTGACAAATGTCCTACTGTGAAAGGTCCTAAAGATAATGCAGGATGCCCTTACCCAGACAGAGATGGAGATGGAGTTCTTGACAAAGATGATAAGTGTCCAGACGTTAAAGGTCCAGCTTCTAATAATGGATGTCCAGTACCTGTTGTTGACGAAACAGTAATCAAAAAATTGAATGATTATGCTAAAACAATATTGTTTGATACAGCAAAATCTTCTTTCCAAGCTCAAACAATGCCAGTTCTTGAATCAATTACTGCAATATTGAAAGAGTACAATACATCAAAATTCAGTATTGAAGGTCATACTGACAATGCAGGAAAAGCAGACAAAAACTTGAAATTATCTCAAGACAGAGCAGCAGCAGTTGTTACTTATTTGACTAACAATGGAATTTCTGCTGACAGATTATCATCTGTAGGGTTTGGTCAAACAAAACCAATTGCTGATAACAAAACTAAAACAGGAAAAGCTTCTAACAGAAGAGTTGAAGTTAAATTAGTTCAATAATTTCTTTATTAAATATTTAATAAACGCCCCGATTTATCGGGGCGTTTTTTTATATTTATAAAATGATTTCAACTACTTTTTTAGATAAACTGGCAGAGATAATTATTGATAAATATTTGAGTAATTTGTCAAATACAATTATTGTTCTTCCAAATAAAAGAGCAAAAATATTTTTAATTGAAGCGCTTAAAAATCAGGTTAAAAAAAATGTTTTATCCCCCGAAATTATTGCGATAGAAGATTTCATTCAAGATATTTCTGAAATAAGAGCAATTGATCCTATTGAATTGCTATTTGAATTCTATCAGGTTTACATATCATTAACGGATAAAAAAAATCAACAAGAATTTGAGTTTTTTGCTAATTGGGCTAAAACACTATTGCAGGATTTTAATGAAATAGATCGGTATTTATTAGATCCAAATCATGTTCTTTCTTATTTAAAAGATATAGAAGATATCAAGAAATGGGGTATCGAAGTGGAGAATAAAACCAAACTTCTTGAAAATTATATCGACTTCTGGAAATTATTACCCATTTATTACCAGTCACTCTACGAATATTTATTGAACAAAAAAGTTGGTTATCAAGGGTTAATTTATCGTGAGGCAGTTAAAAAATTAGAAAATTATACAAAAAGGTTACAATCTAAAAAGTTTGTTTTTGCAGGATTCAATGCCTTGAATCAGTCCGAAGAAAAAATAATTCAATATTTAATTTCAAAAGACTTAGCAGAAATTTTTTGGGATTCAGACAAAACATTGCTAAATGACCCATATCATGATGCTGGCTTGTTCATTCGACGATTCAAATCAAACTGGAAATATTATAAATCAAACCCATTCGAATGGATTTTTGACGATTTCTCGAAAACTAAAAACATCCAAATAATTGGTACACCCAAAACTATTGGTCAAGCCAAAATCACAGGCAGTATAATTGAACAAATTCAAATTGAAAACCCAGAATTTAACTTAAAAAATATCGCCATTATTCTTGGTGATGAAAATCTATTAGTTCCAGTTTTATATGCTTTACCTCTAACAGTCGGTGCATTGAATATTACGATGGGATATTCAGGAAAAAATAATCCTGCGCAGATTTTAATTGCTAAATTATTCAAAATGCATACCAACGCTTTGTCTAGAAACGGCGATAATTATGTGTTTTATTACAAAGAAGTTTTAGATATTCTTACACATCCATTAATTGAACCCTATGCTAAAACCAATCAATTGGTTCAAATTATAAATAGAAATAATTATACTTTTATAACACATAAAAAATTATTAGAACTGAATCAAAATTCTAATAATTTATTTGAGTTATTGTTCAGTAAATGGGAAAATGGTTCGATTGCAGTTTTGGAATCGATTTCAAATTTATTACAAACCATAAAACAAAATTTAAGCAACAATAACGAGGAAGAAAAAATTACAAAAGCATTTGTATATTCGATTTTTAAAGTCATCAATAAATTAATAAATTATTATTATCAACATGAGAATATTGACAAAATTGAAACGTTATATGCCATTTATAAGCAAATAATTGACCTTGCAGAAGTTTCATTTGAAGGTGAACCACTAAATGGACTACAAATAATGGGTGTTTTAGAAAGTCGTGTTCTTGATTTCGAAACCGTGATTGTAACTTCTATGAATGAGGGTAAATTTCCTGCAGGAAAATCAATGAACTCTTTTATTCCATATGATGTAAAACGAGAATTAGGCTTGCCAACTTATAAAGAAAAAGATGCTATTTACACCTATCATTTTTATCATCTGTTGCAACGCGCTAAAAATATTTATTTGTTATATAACACAGAAAATGATGGTTTAGATGGTGGAGAAAAATCGAGATTTATCACACAATTAGAAGTTGAAAAACTGCCAAATCATATAGTAACTCATGAAATTTATAATGCGGTTTTGCCTGAAATTGCTTACAAGCCAATGATTATTCCAAAGTCTGAAAGCGTGATGTTGCGTTTGAAAGAAATTTGTGAAACTGGCTTTTCGCCATCAGCATTAACAAGTTATATTCGCAATCCGATAGATTTTTATTTTCAGAAAATAGTGCGCATTCGCGACATCGAAGAAGTAGAAGAAAATATTGCTTTGAATACTTTGGGAACCATTATTCATAATACTTTAGAAGCATTATATCGACCATTAATCGATAAATATTTAACTGAAGTTGATTTTGAAAACTGTCTTAAATTGCTCGATGATGAAGTTTTAAAACAATTCAAAGAAGTTTATAAAGAAGGCGAAATAAAAAAAGGTCGAAATCTTTTAGCATTTGAAGTTGCAAAAAGGAATGTTTCTAATTTTCTTAAAATAGAATTAGAATCTGTTAAAAGTGGCGATGTAATCAAAATATTAGCCTTAGAGCAAAGTTATGAAAGGATTCTAAAACATTCGAGTTTGCCATTTCCCGTTTTAATAAAAGGAAATGTAGATAGAATCGAAGAACGCAATGGAAACATTAGAATTATAGACTACAAAACAGGTAAAGTCGAAGCCAGAAATGTCACTTTAAAATCTTGGAATGGTTTAACAGATGATATCAAAAACGATAAAATAATTCAAGTTTTAGCCTATGCTTTTATGTTTGAAAACAAATCTGATTTGTTAATTGGAGCTGGAATTGTATCATTTAAAAACCTAAAAACAGGGTTTTTACCATTTGTTTATAAAGAAGATAAAATAGCGAATTCTGTGATAAATGATTCCATTATGGAAAATTATTTAAACCAAATTATATTGTTATTAAATGAGATTCTTGATGTAACAATTCCATTTCATGAGAAAGTTTAAAAATACTATATTTTAGAACTACAAACTACATCAGAAATTTTCATGTCGGTTTTTTTGATTGCATCATAGCCACCTTTGATGTCGATAATGTCATGAAAACCCCTAGATTTCAGTATAGAAGCCGCAATCACTGAACGATATCCGCCAGCGCAATGCACATAGAAAGGCTCGTTTTTTGGAAATTCTGACAAATGATTGTTTAAAAAATCTAAAGGAGTCGATTTTGCGATTTCAACATGTTCATTGCTAAATTCTCCTGGTTTGCGAACATCAAAAACATTTAGATTTTCGGTTTTTGATAAGTTTGCAAAATCGTCAGCAGTAACTCCAGAAATACTATCAATTTCGAAATTTGCTTGTTGCCAAGAATCAAATCCACCTTTCAAATAACCAAGCGTGTTGTCATAACCAACTCTTGATAAACGAGTTATGGTTTCTTCTTCTTTCCCGACAGGGCAAACCAACAAAATGGGTTGCTTGATATCCAGAATCATAGCGCCAACCCAAGGTGCAAATTGTCCATTTATTCCAATGAAAATGGAGTTTGGAATGTGTCCTTTACAAAAATCATCTTGATGACGAACGTCCAAAATCAGAGCGTTTTGCTCATTTGCAAGGAGTTCAAAAGTGGTTGCATCAAAGGCTTGATTTTTGTTTATAATTGTGGCAACATTTTCGTAACCATGTTTATTTAGACTCACATTTTTTGGGAAATAGGCTGGGGGAGGAAGCAAACCATCGGTAACCTCGATTACGAATTCAGATTCTGTCATGTCAGCACGAAGCGCATAATTATTTTGTTTTTGGTCACCAATCGAACCAATAGTTTCTTTACTCAAATTTTTTCCGCATGCCGAACCAGCACCGTGAGCCGGATATACAATAACATCATCAGGCAAAGTCATAATTTTAGAACGCAAGCTGTGGTACAAAGTCGCTGCAAGCTGCTCTTGAGTAATTTCGGCTGCTTTTTGAGCCAAATCGGGTCTGCCAACATCACCTAAAAAAAGCGTATCACCACTAAAAAGAGCATGTTCTTTACCTGATTTGTCTTTTAGCAAATAACAAGTGCTTTCCATAGTGTGACCTGGCGTGTGCAAAGCGGTAATTGTGATTTCGCCAACAGTAAAAACCTCATTATCAGTTGCTATTTTGCATTCAAAACTTGGGTTTGCTGTTGGTCCAAAAACAATTGGTGCTCCCGAAAGTTGTGATAAAGTCACGTGTCCTGAAACAAAATCAGCATGAAAATGAGTTTCGAAAATATATTTAATTTTGGCATTGTCATTTTTGGCTCGATCCAAATAGGGCTGGACTTCACGCAACGGATCAATGATGGCAACTTCGCCTAAACTTTCTATGTAATATGCACCTTGCGCTAAACAACCAGTATATATTTGCTCAATTTTCATTTCAATTTTTTTTGTAAAATTAATTCATTTTTTTGGTTTTGGAGCAGCACTTTCAATTTCTAATCAAGATTATTCCCGCTGTCGTTCCAAAAATTTTCTTGTTCTCGATACAATTCGCTAAAACGCGAATCACTCGAACTGACGAAAATGTTTTTCCCTTCCATCGGGGCTAGTATTCGAGTTATTTTTTTCTAACAACATCTTTAAACTATTTGTCATAAGGAAAAACTAATTCTTTGACAATAATATAAATTCCCATAGCCAAAACAAACCAACCAAAACCCCTTTTTAGTTTATTGCCATCAATTTTTTTAGACAAATAATCCCCAATAAAAATCCCAATAATTGCAAAAAAGGTAAAAGTCAAAAGAAATTTCCAGTCAATATTTGTTTGAATCGCAGCATCGCCAGAAAAACCAATTAAAGATTGCAAAGCAATAATAAATAACGAAGTTCCAATGGCAGTTTTCATGGGTGTTTTGGTTAGAATTACCAAAGCAGGAATGATCAAAAAACCACCACCAGCGCCTACCAAACCAGCAATACATCCAATTGCAGAACCAAAAATCAGAATCAAAAAATAGTTTATTTTTTTTCGATTTTCTTGAGTATTCAAAGTTTCTTTCTGAGGTTTTATCATCGTGAATGATGCCAGAATCATCACAATTGCAAATAAAACCATCAAAAACAAGTCTTTTGTAATGCTGAAATTTTGAATTTCAAAAACTTTAGTTGGAATTGCTGGAACAATAAATTTACGGGTTATAAAAACCCAAAAAACAGTCGGAATTCCAAAAGCGAATACCATTTTGAAATCTACTAATTGCTGTTTTACTTTTTTTATACCGCCAACCAATGCCGATGAACCCACCACAAATAAAGAATAGGCAGTTGCTAAAACTGGATTCACACCAACCACATAAACCATAATTGGAACCGTCAAAATAGAACCGCCACTGCCAATTAATCCGAGTGTGATACCGACTAAAACGGCCAATGCAAAACCTATAATTTGATTGTTTTCCATAATTTATTTCTTACGCTACAGATTTAAAAATCCGTTTAGTCAGCGTCATCGGCGTTCAATTTTTATTTCCCATCAACAAAATCCAACAAAACCAGCAATGATTTCTCACGGTTTTCAATATGACTCATGTGTCCGTCTGCAAAAGTAGCCAATTGAATAGTAGTATTTTCGATTTGTTTTAGATTCTCTTCATAATCCAAAACAGGATCTTTTTTACTTAAAATCAACAAAGTCGGAATTTTCAATGCTTGCAGAATTAGTTCACGATCTTTGCGTATTTTCATTCCTTCTTGCGCAGCAATAATTCCCTGCAAAGGTGTTTTTAGCGCTTCGAGTTTTACATTTTCGATTTCATCAGCAAGAATTACTCTATTGGCTTCGCTGAATAAATTTGCAATCGAAAGCCGAACAAAAGTAGTATAATCTTTCTTAACCATTTTTATGGCTCGTTCTCGGTTTTTCTTTCTCTCTGGGCTGTCTTCATAAGAAGTGGAATTCATCAAAACTAAAGACTTAAGGTTTTCTGAATACAATTCTGCGAATGCCAAAGCCACATATCCGCCCATGGAATGTCCAATTAATGTTCCTTTTTTAATTTTTAAATGTTGTAAAACCGCAAAAACCATATCGGCTTGGTCTTCCATGGTGTGAATGTAACCCAAACATTCCGATTGTCCATGACCCAATAAATCAATGGCAATAACACGATGGTTTTTAGCCATTTCTGGAATGGAAAAATCCCACATCGAAACGTTTTCTAAATAGCCGTGAAGCAAAATTATTGGATTTCCCGAGCCAAAATCAGAATAAGAAATTTTTGTGTTTTTGTAAATTAAGGTTTCCAGAATTTGAGTTTAAAATGTTTTGCAAAAATAGTTTTTTCATTTTTAAAAACTTATTTTTGAGAAAATGATTTTAAACTATGAACAGACTAATTATTATTGGAAACGGATTTGATTTGGCACACGGGATTACCAACTTCTTACAGAAATTTTATTGATGATTATTGGGTTAGTATTAAGACTGGAGTATTTGAAGATGATTTTATTAAATTCAGTTATCCTAACGAATACAACAATCAACATATAAAAAATTTTAAAGATTTTAGAGATTTTATTTCTAACACATCATATAAACATTATGAACAAGTGTATAGTGATGAATATGGCAATATATCTCTTCGTGATAAATTAGATCGTTATGGGTTAGAAAAACCAATTTTAAGTTTTAAAAATAATTTTTTCTATTTAATAAATCAAAAAAACTCAGAAAACTGGGTGGATATTGAAAATGAATATTACAAGTTGCTTAAAGATTATTTAAAAAAGGAAAGTGTGAACCATAAAGATGAAGTTGAAAATTTGAACCAAGAATTCGAACAAGTAAAAAATCTATTGGAAAAGTATTTAATTGAAAAAGTTGAAAAAGGTTATGATTTTACTTGTAATGATTTGCTTCTAAATATCCTTAATTCACTTAAAATAAATTTAAAAGAATTTTCAAATGAAGATCAAGAAAAAATCACAAAAGAGGATCAATTTGATTTCAAAAACTATGATTCTATTGTCCATAGTTTTAAAAAAGTGATGCAAAATTATAAAACATATTTTTTAAATTTTAATTATACAAATACTTTAGATGAATATCTAAAGTCATTAGTAAGTAAAGTTAAGCCAGAAATAAATTTTATACATGGTATTTTAGCAAACAAAACAGACAATAAAATCAATTTCGGTTTTGGAGATGAAATGGATGAAGATTACAAATTAATTGAAAATCTTGATGATAACGAGTATTTAAAGAATTTTAAATCATTTCAATATTTGCAGAATCAAAATTATAAACATTTATTAGATTTTATTGACAGTGAAAAATTCCAAGTATACATAATGGGGCATTCTTGCGGATTGTCTGACAGAACGTTATTGAATACCGTTTTTGAACACAATAATTGCAGATCTATAAAAGTTTTTTTTCATGAATATATAGACAAAGATGGAAATATTACAGGTGATAATTATACAGAAATCATTCAAAACATCTCAAGACATTTTAACAAAAAGGCTTTGATGCGTTCAAAAATTGTAAACAAAACTTTTTGCGAACCAATGCCTCAAATTCAATTACCAAAAAAATAAAACGGCTCACATTGCTGTAAACCGTCTTTGTTCTATTTTCTTTAATCTATTTTTTAAGAATTCATCAACGACTCAATTTCCTCCACTTCAATAGGAATATTTCGCATTAAATTAAAAGGTTCTCCCTTTTCTTGAACCACAACATCGTCTTCAAGACGAATGCCAAAACCTTCGGCTGGAATATAAATTCCTGGCTCTACAGTAAAAATCATATTGGCTTTCATGGGTTCGTGCAACAAGCCATAATCGTGCGTGTCCATGCCCAAATGATGCGAAGTTCCGTGCATGAAATATTTTTTGTAGGCGGGCCAATCTGGGTTTTCGTTCTGCACATCGGCTTTGTCAATTAAACCTAAACCAAGTAATTCGGAGGTCATTATTTTACCAACTTCCACTTGATATGGTTTCCACAAAGTCCCAGGAACAAGCATTTTTGTGGCTTCGTTTTTCACATTCAAAACGGCTTGATATACTGCTTTTTGTCTATCTGTAAATCGCCCAGAAACCGGAATCATTCGAGTCATATCGCTAGAATAATTAGCATATTCTGCACCAACATCAAGCAAAAGCAAGTCGCCAGCGTGACATTGTTGGTTATTTTCGATATAATGCAACACATTGGCATTGTTTCCAGAGGCAATAATTGGCGTATATGCAAATCCTTTCGACCGATTTCTGAGAAATTCGTGAGCAAATTCTGCTTCGATTTCGTATTCCATAACGTTTGGTTTCACAAACGAAAGTAATCGATGATATCCTTTTTCGGTAATATCACAGGCTTTTTGAATCAAATCAATTTCTTCAGATTCTTTTATGGATCGAATGCGTTGCAAAATTGGGTTTGACTTCGCAACTTGATGTGCAGGATAATTTTCTTTCCACCATTTTACAAAACGGGCTTCGCGAGTTTCAGTTTCAATAACGGCACGATAATGTTCGTTGGTATTGATATACATCATTTCAGAATACGCCATAACTTCTTTCAAAGTTTTATGGAAATCTTGAAGCCAAAACACAGTTTTTATACCCGAAACTTCAAATGCTCTATCTTTGGTCAACTTTTCGCCTTCCCAAATAGCAATGTGTTCATTGGTTTCTTTCAGGAATAAAATTTCTTTCAAATTTTCATAAGGCGCATCTGGAAACAGCAATAAAATGCTTTCCTCTTGATCCACACCAGATAAATAAAGAATATCACGATGTTGCGCAAACGGCAAATGACTATCAGCAGAAACAGGATAAATATCGTTAGAATTGAAAATAGCAACACTATTTGCTTTCATCTGCGAGGTAAACTTCGCTCGGTTTTTGATGAAAAGTTGAGAATCGATTTGGTGGTATTTCATTTTTTAAAAATTTTTATCAAAAGTAACAATTCTAAAATAATTTCTGATGCTTTTTTAGAAGCTATTTCCCGCTATCATTCCAAAAATTTTTAGCGAAGAAAAATCGCTAAAAATGTTTTTCCCTTCTATCGGGGCTAAAAATAAAAAATTTGATGAACCTTAATTATTTTAATGGTTTAAAATTTATCTTTGCAGTGAAATCAAACTAAAAATGAAACGCCTTTAATTGAGTATTCAAAAAAATCAAAGTTGGTTTAGGCGTACCATTTTTTAAAAATCTCATAATAAAAATAAAATGAAATTCAACACAAAAACCATACACGGCGGTCAACACCATGATCCTTCAACTGGTGCAGTAATGCCGCCTGTTTATCAAACATCAACATTTGTTCAAACAAGTCCCGGAAAACCATTAAATCCAGATTACGAGTATTCTCGTGCAGCAAATCCAACACGATCTGCATTAGAGAATTCATTAGCAAGCATCGAAAATGGAACTCGAGGCTTGGCTTTTTCATCTGGTTTAGCAGCAACAGATTGTGTTTTACGTTCCTTTAAAGCAGGCGACGAAATCATTGCGATGGATGATTTATATGGCGGAACCTACAGAATGTTTACTCGTATATATAAAGATTCAGGAATTAAATTCCATTTTGTAGATATGAATGATTTAGATAAATTCAAATCATTAATCAACGAAAATACTAAATTGGTTTGGGTGGAAACCCCAACAAATCCATTAATGAAATTAGCAGATATTCAAGAAATTGCAAAAATCACCAAACAACACAAAATTCTTTTTGCTGTCGATAATACATTTGCAACGCCCTATTTGCAAAAACCGTTGGATCTTGGTGCAGATATTGTTATGCATTCGGCAACAAAATACCTTGGCGGACATTCAGATGTTATTGCTGGAGCATTAATCGTAAAAGATGAAGCACTAGGAAATCAACTGCATTTTCAACAATTTGCAACAGGTGGAACTCTTGGTCCAATGGATTCTTTCTTGATTTTGCGTGGAATAAAAACTTTGCATTTGCGTGTACAACGTCATTGTGAGAATGGAGAAAAAGTTGTAGAATTTTTGAGTAATCATCCAAAAATAAAAACGGTATACTATCCTGGATTGCCAAGTCATCCGTATCATGAAATTGCTAAAAAGCAAATGAGTGGTTTTGGTGGTATGGTTTCTTTTACATTCAAATCTGGCGAAAAACAAGATTCGATTACATTTTTAGAAAAATTGAAGGTTTTTACTTTAGCAGAATCTCTTGGCGGAGTAGAAAGTCTGGCAAATCATCCAGCTTTGATGACTCACGCCTCGATTCCAGAAGATAAAAGAAAAGAAATTGGAATTACAGATGATTTAGTTCGACTAAGTGTTGGAATTGAAGATGCTGAGGATTTAATCGAAGATTTGAAACAGGCATTATTATAAATCAAATCATAGAACATAAAAAAGCCCAATTCGACAAAATTGGGCTTTTTGTAATTTATTGATAGTTAGTTGAAATAGTAAACATAGCCAACGTTGAAAGTAACGGACCAATCATTATATTTATTTTCTTTGTAGATGTTTCTATCAGGATTCAATCCATCAACCCAGTCCGAAAAGAAATATTGTAAACGGGCATCAAAAACCAAAGAGTTGTAATCTGATAAACGATATCTAGTTCCAATACTAGAAGTTATTGAAGCAATGATTTGACCAGATTCATTCTTGTATGCATCTTTGTACTTATTTGGTAAGACAGTTGGATTGTTTAACGGACCTAAAAAAGAATAAATTTTAGTAGAAACAGAACTCAACTGACTTCCTATACTTACATATGGTGAAAATGCTGCGCCTCTGTTGTAATCATCAGTTTTTAAAGGATAATATTCAACTTGAAAACCAAAGTTTGTTGATTTAGTGCTTCCTCTCATGCCACGAAGTTGATTAGCAAAAACAGATTTATCATCTAGATTCACATAAATTCCATAATGTCTTAAATCACATTTGAAGTAAGAAAGTTCTAATCTTAATTTAAAATTTTCTCTTAATCGAGTATAATCTTCTACTGAGGAAACATAATAAAATGCACCTATAGAAAATCCATTATTTTTATAAAAATTTTCAAAATCACCTCTCTCTCCAAAATCTGGTTTTAAAAACACAGGACCAGTCATTATGCCAATTTCATTATAAGAACTATAATTTTGAGCATTTGAAAAGTATGTTACGCCTAAAAAGAAGACTACAAATAAAAAATTTTTCTTGAACATATAATAAATTTTACTGATTCTTAAAATATTTATGGGAGGAACATAAGCCGTAAAAATAAATTAAAATTTGTTATGATTGTAAACAAATGCTAATATTTTTTGTAAATAAATTAAAAATTTATAATTTATCATAAAAAAATCATTAAAATGTAAAATTTGGTTAATAGTTTTTGTAGAAAATGTATATTTGCAAATTATTACGAAATCGATTTCTTAAATAATTTATAACAATTTATTATGTCACAAAGTATTAATGCATTTATAGATGCAGTTGCAAAGAAAAATCCTAACGAACCAGAGTTTATGCAAGCAGTAAAAGAAGTTGCTGAAACAGTAATTCCTTTTATTGAAGAAAATAAAAAATACCAAAACCAAATGCTTTTGGAAAGAATGGTAGAATCTGAGCGTGTAATTATGTTTAGAGTTGTTTGGATTGACGATGCAGGAAAAACACAAGTAAACCGTGGTTACAGAATTCAAATGAACTCTGCAATTGGCCCATACAAAGGAGGAATTCGTTTTCATCCGTCTGTAAATTTAAGTATTTTGAAGTTTTTAGCCTTTGAGCAAACGTTCAAAAATAGTTTAACAACTTTGCCAATGGGTGGAGGAAAAGGTGGAGCAGATTTTGATCCAAAAGGGAAATCTGATATCGAAGTTATGCGTTTCTGTCAAGCATTCATGACTGAATTGTCTAAACATATTGGCGGAAACACAGACGTTCCTGCTGGCGATATTGGAGTTGGAGGACGTGAAGTAGGTTATATGTTTGGTCAATACAAAAGATTAAGAAATGAATTTACTGGAGTTCTAACAGGAAAAGGAATTTCTTTTGGTGGATCATTAATTCGTCCAGAAGCAACAGGATATGGTGATGTTTATTTCGCACAATCAATGTTGCAAACCAAAGGCGATAGTTTTACGGGTAAAGTTGTTGTCGTTTCTGGTTCTGGAAATGTGGCTCAATATGCAGCCGAAAAAGCAACACAATTAGGTGCTAAAGTAGTAGCAATGTCAGATTCTGCAGGATACATTTATGATGCAGATGGGATTGATGCTTCAAAATTAGCACATGTAATGGAAATCAAAAACGAACTTCGTGGGCGTATTTCTGATTATGTAAAAAAATACCCAAATGCAAAATATGTAGATGGAAAACGTCCTTGGGAAGTGAAATGTGATGTGGCTTTACCTTGTGCAACCCAAAACGAATTGAATGAGGAAGAAGCAAAGATGCTTGTTGCTAATGGTTGTATTTGTGTTGCCGAAGGTGCAAACATGCCAACAACCCCAGAAGCAGTAATTGTTTTTCAAGATGCAAAAATATTATTTGCGCCAGGAAAAGCATCAAATGCGGGAGGAGTTGCAACATCTGGATTAGAAATGTCTCAAAATTCATTACGCTTGTCTTGGTCATCAGAAGAAGTTGACGAACGATTAAAGGGAATTATGTTAGCAATTCACTCATCTTGTGTGCAATATGGAAAAGATGCCACAGGATATGTAGATTATGTAAAAGGGGCAAATATTGCAGGTTTCGTTAAAGTAGCCGATGCAATGTTAGGTCAAGGAGTAGTTTAAAACTCATTTTTACAATACGTTTAAAAAAATGCCTTCAAAATTTTGAAGGCATTTTTTTTTGATTCTTATATTAAAACTATAATAATTACGTTTTCACTATATTTGTAATTAATTTTTAAGAATGAAAAAGTTTTTTCTCCTATTTGTTTTTTTCGTTTTCAATACCATAAGTTTTTCTCAAAATAACTTGTTATGGAAAGGTTATCCCTCATTCAATGAAATCAAAGATATTTCGCAATCTTCTACAAAAGTTTTTGCAGCATCTCAAAATGCTGTTTTATCTCAAAATATTTCAACAAATGACATCAAAACAAGGAATACAGTTGATGGACTTTCTGGTCAAACCATTTCAACAATATATCATAGCACAATTTTCAATAAAACCTTGATTGGTTATGAAAATGGTTTGATGATTGTTGTAAATGAAGCCAATGGAACTATTTTTAATGCTGTAGGGATTATTCAAAAAGCGATTCCTTCAAACATAAAAAAAATAAATAATTTCTATGAAAATAACGGAATTATATATGTTTCATGTGATTTTGGTATTGTGCAATTTAATTTGAATAATAATGAATTTGGGGATACTTATTTTCTTGGCAATACAGTTTCGAATTATATTTCGGTTGCGCAAACAACCGTTTTAAATAATTCGATATATGCTGTTACTCAAGGAAGTGGTATAAAAGTAGGGGATTTATCAAATCCAAATTTGAATGATTTTAGTCAATGGAATGTCTTCAATGCTGGATTTTGCGTGGGTATTGGAACAATAAATAACCAAATTGTTGCGGCATATTCAAATAACACTATTTATAAATTCGCAGGAACGACGCCAACTCTTTTTTACACTGCCTTTCAACCCATTGTTGATTTTCGAGTTTTTCAAGATAATTTAATTTGCACCACTGTTTCAAAAGTAGTGATATTTAATAATACTTTGTTTGTGACAACTCAAATCGATAGTTCATCGATTTCAATACCTGTTGTATTTACCTGTGCAACTCAAATTAATAACTCTATTTTTATTGGAACTTTTGAAAATGGCTTGTATGTATCTTCAACTTCTAGTCCAACAATTTTAGAAAATAGCACCCCTAATGGACCAATTAGGAACGTTGTTTTTGGATTAACTGCTTCGCCTAATAATTTATATGCAGTTTATGGAGGTTATAGTGGTGATTACAATCCGTTTACATATAATTTAAGCAGCCCAAATCAGTATGGTTTCAGTAGATTTATTAATAATTCTTGGGATAATAAACCCTTTTCTAGTGTTCTTGGTGCAAAAGCTTTAACAAAAATTACAATAAATCCTAACAACAAAAATCAAGCTTACATCGGTTCTTACTTGTCTGGATTATTGAAAGTTGAAAGTGGAGTTCCTTCTTTTTTATATGACCAAAATAATAGTTCTTTAGTCTCATTATCAACAACCTTTTCAGATACAAGAGTCAATGGAACCGCATTTGATAGATCAGGAAATCTGTGGGTTTCTAATAGTAAGATTCCAAAATTATTACATGTTTTGAGATCGAATGGAACTTGGCAAGGGATTACAATTCCGGGGCTATTAAACCCTGAGTTTAATAATGTTGGAAACATTCAAATCGATAAAAACAATACTAAATGGTTTCCAACAAGCAATAATGGAGTTGTTGGCTATAACGAAAACGGAAATGTAACCAAGATTATATATCAAGGTGCTGATGTCGGAAATTTGCCGTTTGTTGATGCAAGAGTAGTTGCTGTTGACAATAAAAATCAACTTTGGATTGGAACAACTAGAGGTCTTAGAGTAGTTTCTAGTGTTGATAGTTTTTTGTCTTCGGGACAAATAAAATCAAATCCAATTATTATATTGGAAGATGGTCTTGCGCAAGAACTTTTTTTTGAGCAATCAATCACAGATATTGTTGTAGACGGAGCCAATAGAAAATGGGTTGGTACAGAAAACTCAGGAGTCTTTTTAGTTTCTCCAAACGGACAAAAAACAATTTATCGTTTTACAGAATCAAATTCACCAATTCCAAGTAATTCGATTTTAGATATTGATATTGATCCAGAAACAGGGGAAGTGTTTATTGCAACTTCGAGAGGAATGGTCTCTTTTAGAGGTGTGTCTACAAAAGCAAGTTCAGATCTTGAAAATGTATATATTTATCCAAATCCCGTTCGACCAGAGTTTACAGATACAGTCAAAATTAGTGGTTTACTTGACAAGGCTACGGTTAAAATTACTGACATTGAGGGAAGTCTAGTTCATGAAGCCACTTCCGAAGGAGGAACTATAGAATGGGACACAACGGCTTTTGGTAAATATAGAGTAGCGACTGGAGTTTATATGGTGTTTATTTCTGCACAAGACGGTGTTGAAACGAAAGTCAAAAAAGTAATGATAATTAGATAAATTTCGAATATAAATTGAAATAAGAAATTAGAATTTCAACATGCAAGTCAAAACACGCGCAATAGTTATATCCTCTTTAAAATTCCAAGAAAAAAGCCTAATTGTAAAATGTTTTACTCTTTCTGATGGATTAAAATCTTACTTTGTTCGCGATGCATTTTCATCCAAAAAAGCAAATCAAAAAATTGCATACTTTCAGCCATTAACAATTCTTGAAATTGAAGCAATTCATAAAAATAAAGGAACTTTAGAAAATTTTAAAGAAATAAAAATAGCAAAACCCTTTCATTCCATACATTCAAGCGTTTCAAAAAGCACGATTGTTATGTTTATTTCTGAAATTTTGCATCATTCTATTCACGAAGAAGAAAAGAATGAAAATCTATTTTCATTGCTAGAAACCGCACTCCACTGGTTAGACAATCATTCTGAAATTGCAAATTTTCATTTAATTTTGATATTAGAAATTACAAAATATCTAGGGTTTTACCCAGATATTTCAGATATTGATTCGAAGTATTTTGAATTGAATGAAGGTCAATTTTCACTATTTCAAGCTACAAGTTCTTTGTCTGAGCATGAAACTAATTTATTTAGAAAATTGATTAACCTAAAATTTGACAACAATAACAAAACGTTTCACGTTATTGAACGTCAAATTTTATTAAAAGTACTAATCGACTATTATTCCATTCATTTGGAAGGATTTAAAAGACCAAAATCTTTAGAGGTTTTAAAGGAAGTATTTTCTTAATTTTGATCCAATTTATCTCCAAATGTTTTTAATTCAAACGTTTGACCATCAAAAACTCCGTAAGTAAAATAGCCAATCCAATCACCAAGATTAATGTATTCGGAATTTTCTCCCACCGGAAAAATCATAGGCAAATGTCGATGACCAAAAATTAAATAATTGTAGTGTTTTTTTTCAAGTTTTCGTTTGGAATATAAAATTAACCACTCGTTTTCTTCACCAAGGAATTTTACGTCAGAATCTCCAGAAATCAATTTGTTCTTTATAGACAAATATTGAGCTATTTTTACTCCAATATCTGGATGTAACCATCTAAAAATCCATTTTGAAAACGAATTGGTAAATACTTTTTTCATTCTTTTGTATCCAATATCTCCTGGGCCTTTTCCGTCACCATGACCAATTAAAAAAGTTTTATTTTCAAAAGTAAACTCTTGATTGTCATAGAAGACAGGAATGTTTAATTCTTTTTGAAAATAGTCATCCATCCATAAATCATGATTTCCTACAAAAAAATAGATTTGAATTCCACTATCTCTAATTTCGGCTAATTTCCCTAAAACTCTAATAAAACCTTTTGGTACAACTGTTTTATATTCAAACCAAAAATCAAATAAATCACCCAATAAAAAAATAACTTCAGCGTCTTTCTTTATTACATCTAACCATTCGACAAATTTTTGTTCTCTTGGAAAACTTAATTCAGGTGTTGGAGCACCAAAATGTTGATCAGAAGCGAAATAAATTTTTTTGTTAAACATAAACCACAATATAGACGTCAAATATAGCAATTGATTATCTTTAAAAAAAATCTTTAAAAAATTTAAACTAATCGGTCTTGATATTTCCTAAAAATAATGTTAAATGATTAGGTTTGTTTACATAAGCATAAAAACATTATAATTTTTGTTTATATTTGGGAAATATAAATATAATTTATTTTAAGCAATAGTTATGAAAAAAATTACGATACTGCTTGTTACATTAGTTATTACACTCACAGGATATTCACAATTAGCGTTAGAGAATTTTGAAGGCGGG
>JANPDC010000056.1:0-23198 GCA_031431275.1 Bacteroidota bacterium | reverse complement strand
AAATTCTTCTTGATCTAATTTTAAAATTTCTTGAAAATTAGATCAAGAAGAATTTACAAAAGGATTTTCCAATTTTTTCTATAAAACCCAAAACCAATTCAATCCAAAGTTAGAAGGTGTAATTTTATTAACAACCGAAACAAAAGTAGAAATTCTAGCATCCGAAATTCAAATTGCTTTGCAAAATGCCATCGATTTATTTGCAAAAGTAATCGATAAAAACACCTTGGTTGATTTGAGTTTAGAACACGATTTATTGACGAATTATGACAATCGTTTTCGCTATTTCAAAGAATGCAACGACCAATATTACACAACAAAATACGCTGAATTAATTACCGAAAAAACAAAAGATGATGCCTATCAATCTTCATTCTTTAAGAAAGAATTATTGCGTGTGGCCAATATTGGCACTTTATCAGAAAAATTTAAAGCCAATTTTCCATCCAAATTTCCTTTTCCAAAATCGTTACAATTAGTTGCCAATTGGGCTGATAAAAACGAAAGAACCACAATAAGCGGACTTTTTGAATTTGACGATCACGGAAAAGAAACGATTACTTATTGGATAAAAGATAAAAAAGTAGCCAAACAATTTGCTGTTTTTGGGCAAACCGCGGATTTGGATATGTTTTGCATTTGGAAACACGAAAACGGAACTTTCCCAATAGTTAGAATTGGAAATGGCGGTTCAGCCAATGTTTTAACAGCCAATATGGACGATTTTATCGATTTATTAGCCATCAATTATTACGAAGTCGAAGGAGCCGATTTAAGCATTGAACCTGTTTATGACGATGAAGAAGCAAAAAAGAATTTTGAAAACACCCCATTCAGAAAATTCTACACCGAAACTTTTAAAAAAGAAATTCAAAAAACAGGAAAAAATATTATTGCAAAAGTTACAGATAAAAAAGAAATATACACTTGGCTTTGTGCTAATTATGAACCTTGGAATGAGTTTTAATTGAAATTTTTTAGTTTAAATTTTGCAAAAAAAACTAAAATTATTTTTCAAAAATATATTTTTTGACAAATGTCAAAAGAAATATAAAAATTTGTCTTTTCATTTGCTAAAATTTTAAACAATAAAGTAAAATGAAAAAAATAATGATTTTGTCAATACTATTTCTAAGTATTTATTCGCAAGCCCAACAAGTATGGA
Source organism: Bacteroidota bacterium (assembly GCA_031431275.1). GTDB lineage: Bacteria > Bacteroidota > Bacteroidia > Flavobacteriales > Flavobacteriaceae > Flavobacterium. The sequence goes on along the minus strand of JANPDC010000056.1, from coordinate 22,033 downwards.
CAAGAGATAAAGGTAAATTTTATTCTCAAATTGGTGGAACTATTTACTTTTATGATTCCAAAATTAATCTTGATAACAGCATCACTGCAATTGATAGAAAAGTCACTGGAAACGCAATTCAAGCCTATTTAGAATATGGAATAACTAATGAACTGACTGTAAACACTCAAATTCCATTTATTTTTACTGATTCAAAAAATACAGCAACAACTCAACCCATCGGATTATCTGATGGTAGTTTGAATGCTTTTGGAAATATAAATTTGGGTTTAACCTATAATTTTTATAAAAAAAATGGTTATGTTTTTTCAGCCAAAATTCTGTCTGCTTTACCAACAGCAACTTTTAAAGAAAATTCTGGATTAAGAACTGGAACCGATTCGTTTGGAATTGCACCAAGTATTTTGGCTGGTTATGGCGGTAATTCATTTTTTGCAAGTGCAGAACTAGGATTAAACTATAGAACCAACAAATACAGTTCGCAAACCATTGGCGGTTTTCAAATTGGAAAATCATTTGGTGCGAACAAAAAATTATTAATCATTTTTCATACAGATATTCAATCTAGTAATTATGATGGAAAATACGATGATAAAAATTCAATTTACACAATAACCTATCTAAACAATCAAACTTATTTTGCTCACGGATTTAAATTTGGTTACAAATTAAACACCAATATTATGGCTTGGGCAGATATTAGAACAGGATCTTACACTGCAAATCTTGGGGCAAATTCTAGTCCAACGCCTGGTTTATCATTTGCAATTAGTTATAGTAATTAAATTCATTCTTTTTGTTTTATATTGTTATTCAGTCAAAAATGCCGATTTAATTTTTAATCGGCATTTTTTAAAATTAACTTAAATTTGAAAAAAAATAGGAATATATGTTTGACAGTTTTTTTAAAGATAATTCAAATCTAGAATTACAAGAAATAATCAAATCCAAAACCAAGATTGTTCACTTTTATAAAAATGAAATGATTTTAAAGCAAGGTAAAATCTGTAAAAATCTTTATTTTATTGAAGAAGGGTTAGCAAGAGGTTATCGAATTGATGATGATGGCAAAGACATTACCAATTGGTTTGCTCCTGAAGAAACTTTAGCAACTTCAACCTATTCTTTTATAAGTCAAAAACCTAGTTTCGAGAATATTGTAGCATTAGAAGATTGTTCAATGCGCACCATTTCAAGAAAATCGCTTTATGAGTTGTATGAAAAATTTCCTGCAATGAATGAAATGGGTCGTGAATTAGTCGAAATTTATTACCTAGAATTAGAAGAAAGAGTCAATTTATTGCAATTTCAAACTGCAAAAAAACGCTATGAAAATTTCGTGAAAAACGAAGGCTACTTGTTAAAAAGAACTTCGTTGGGATATATTGCTTCTTATTTAGGTGTTACCCAAGAAACTTTGAGCCGAATTAGAAATCATATTTAAATTAAAATGAGTTGGATTTATTTAATACTAGCAGGTATTTTCGAGTTTGCTTGGTCGTTTGGAATGAAAATATATGCAACAACTTCTCATAAAATTCTATGTATAATCTTAACTGGAATTGCGTTAATTTCTAGCGGATTTTTTCTTTGGTTGTCACAAAAAACAATACCAATTGGAACTTCGTACATCGTTTGGACTGGAATTGGTGCGGTTGGAACCGTTTTAATTGGTATTTTTATTTTTAAAGATAGTTGTAGCATTTTGAGAATGATTTCAATTTCGTTAGTGATTTTTGGAATTATCGGATTAAAATTAGCCGAAAATTAAAACAAAGCATTTTTTTGTAAACTATATCGATGATTTTTATAATTATCTTATTAATAACTGATTAAATCCAAAATTTAATAGAATTTTAATCTCAATTTTTACAAATACTCTTAACTTTGTTTCTTTGAAGTAAAATAAAGTATGTGGACAAATAATCAAATTCTAATCTCTCAAAATCAAAACACGCCTTGCAAAGAAATTTTCCTTGCGGTTTGCGAAGAATTGAGCAATTATTATGTTCAAAAAGATTTTAAATATACTAAATCAAGACCAAAAATAACTTTAGAAAAAGGAGATAATAAACTCGAAATTGCATTTTTCTCCAGCCGAAGTAACATTCCTGGAAACTATGTTCATTTAGAAATTATTCCAAATATTAAATCGAAAACCAATCCTTCGAGAGAATTTTCGGCACAAATTTGGGAATCATTTTTTATAAAATCAGATGAAATACCTCCCAAAATGACAATCAAAGAAATATTTGGTGGCGAAACTATTAATACAGAAAGTTGGCTAACTGAATCGTCCATTCGAGAATATAATTGTTGTAATATTTACGGACTTACCGAAGAAAATTTCAATAAAGTCATTCTATTTATTGATGAAAAAATCATTGAAAAATTTGAAGAAATAATTTCAAACCTATGAATGTAATTCAAAACATTTCGAAAAATCAAGAACATTACATAAATTGTTGTGTGAAAAGTTTAACTAAAAAAGTTGATTTTATTACCATTGATTGTTCTCGTGGCGAAACCGATTTAACAACAATTGTTTATCTTAAAAAAGAAAATTACAATTTTATTGACGCCATTTCTATTTTAACAATGCGATTAAAAATGTATAATGAAGAATGGAAGGATTATGAAAGTTACTCGAAATCTGAAATCATTCTTTGGTTTGGAATGCTTGAAAAAGAATATGGAAATTCAGAGTTTATAGATGACATAAGTGAAGAAAAATTTAATAGCAGTTATTTAATAAATCGATTATTTGATGAAAAAGAAATTAAATATTTGAAACTAAATGATGATTTTATTAATTTTGAAATGTTTAACAAAATCAATCCTATCAAAGAAAAAATAGTATCTATTTCTGAATCCATTTTTGAAAGATTAGAAATGGAATTTTATATAGAAACCGAAAATAATTTTGTTTTATTAAACTGGTTTACAACAGCGTAACCAATATTTTTAAGTAAAAAATGTTTAAAATAGCAATATATATCTATTCCTCTTTATTCGATAATTATTTGTCGGATACCGATTTATATCAATCTAACAAAAATAATTTTGTTGCTATTGATGAATTTCAAAACGGAATAATTCTCGAAAACTTAAATGAAGAAACGATTGTTGCCATTATCAATAACCAAATCAGAGATAGAGAAGTTATTTCTGATGAGGAATTATTTATTTTTGAAGGTGGGATTTACATGGAACACAACAACCAAAAAATCGTGAGTCAATGTTGTGGCGATATTGCTAGTGTTGAAATTTGGCGTGACATATTCAATGAAAACAATACTTATTTTAAAGATATTTGGATTGGACATCCTTGGATATTTTATAAATTTGATGCAACAAAAATTTACTTTTCAGATTACATCGAAAAACACATTAATGATGGATTAGAAATAAAATTTGAATTTAACAAAACTGAATTTCAAGAAAAATTGAAACAGAAAATTGAATTATTCGACAATCAAAAAATTAAAATTTTCGAAGTAATTGATAAAAATAATTTCCAACACAAAGAAATTTTAAAAGAACGATTGTTTCAATTTTAAATAATAAACCGACCTAATTTTTATATGTCAAATCAAAATAAAATATCCATTTCAAACATTTCATTAAAAATCATCTTTCGAGACGATCTGCCAAAATATGTCATCGATTTTTTCGAAAAAGGAATAGATAACGACCAAATTCCAGCCATTTTAAAAACCTATCGTTTTACTTTTGACAATTCATGCAATATTGCGGGCAAAACCCAAATGTTGTTTCAGCAAGACAAAGTAGGCAACTATCATTTATCAATAAACCATCAATTTAATTTTAATAATCCTGACGAAGCCACAAAAGGATATTGGTTCACTGGCGGATTAGGGCAATACGCGCAGGATAATTTGATGGCGGGTTATATTTCGCACGAATCTGGAAGTATTCAACTATTTGGTTATCAAGATAAAATGGTGTTTTTTGGCGGAAGCAAAATTTATATTGATTTTAGCGAAAAACACACTACACAAAAAGGTTTTCTAGAACGAGAAGATGCTTTTGATATAAAAAGAAGAAATATTTTGATGTGGAGCAATGTACTTTCGGAAATATTTGAAAACGCAACACTTGTAAAACAGTGCGAAATTGTAGACAAACAAAACCATTGTGTAGTAAATTTACGAACCGATTTAGAGAACATAAAATTTAGTGATTATATTGAAGATGAATATATTAGCAGAAAAATAACTACCGCCGAAAACAATGTCTATTATGAAGATATTGAGTATATTGAGTTTTTAAAATTTTGGGATGACGAACGAATTGGAATGCGAATTGAGCCAAAAAAAATCACCCAAGACACCACAAAAATTAAAGAAATACTAGACGAATTGTATGGTTTAAAATGGTCAGAAACAGAAAACTCGATACGAATAAATAAATATACTGGGTTTATTTAAAAAATAAAAATATGGGTTCGTATTCAACACTTTACATCAATATTATTTTCAAAAAAGAAACACCAAGGTACATCACTGATTTTTTCTATAAAGGAATTCAAGAAGAGCGAGTTCCTAAACCATTTGTAGATTTTGGTTTCGAATTTAACAACAAAGCAAATTTAACAACGCCCGATATGATGTTGTGCAAATTGGGTGCAAAAACCTACATTGACAACCAACCTCAAAACCATTATTATTTGATGGTGTTGCGAGAATACGAATTCGACCAATTTTATCTAACCTACGGATTAATTGCATCTTTGGCTTTGTATGCCCAAGACAACGCAATGGCGGGTTACATAAAAGAGGAGTTTGATGGAAAAGTTGATTTCTTCGCTTTCAAAAACAATCAAACATTATGGACATTAGCACACCAAATAATCGCCAAACCCGAAGAAAAATTAAGCGTTTTTGAACTCGAAGCCTTGGGTCATAAAATAAAATTTTCAGAAGGAACCGAAACCGAAATCAACCAAATGATAGAAACTTTTGATAAAAATGTGCCTTATTCAAACGGTTCAAACTTGTTTTTCTATCCAGAGAATTATAATGCTCGAACTTTTGATATTTCTAACTACAATCCATCAGTTGAAGAAGTGGTTAGAAAATGTTTGGAGTATAAATCATTAAATTTGTAAAAAATAATACTATGAATTTCAGATACCCAGAAAACACTATATCGCCAACAGGCAAATACGAAATAATTTATGGCTATAAAGAAGAATTTGGCATGGGTGGTCCTTATGCAGGTTCGATTTATTTGGCTTTTAAAGACAAACCGCCCATGTTTATTCATGGTATGTGTTATGGCGATTTGCGTTGGGCTGATGATGAATCGTGCTTCTATTTTTTGCTTTTGAAAAATCGAAAACTTCAAGTCATGCAATTTCTTTTAGAAACCAACGAATTGAAATTGTTTTATGATATTTTTGATTATGCCGAATTTGAAACAACTACAACCAAACATGGATATACCGTAAACGGGAAAAATTGGGTCGAAAGTGCAAATGCATACAACGAAGGCTTAATCATTTGCGATACCAACGATGAAAATGTTGAAACCAAAACGATTATTAGTCCCAAAATCATAATTATTCCTAATGACGGAATTGAGATTATTAGCATTGGCGATGAAAGAACTTTTGTCAATAAGCGTGTAAAAGGTTTCGAAACTTACGAAAACAGCAAAATAGATTATTACACCAATTATGGTTTTCATGTGCATTACGACGATAAAAATTTAGTCGAAGCCATTGAAATTATGTTTGATATGCAAGGCGTCTTTGAACTGTATGATAAAAATCCGCATACTACCGAAATTTCTGAAATGGTCGAAATCTTAAAAGCCAAAAACAATGGAGAAACCAACCCAATTCAAGAACCTGAAGATTATATGTTTCTTGAACTTTCGTTAGGAATTTTTAGAGGTTCAACTCCAGAAAAATATCAACTTTTTATAGAACAATACAAAAAAGAAGAACCAGAAAATTTTAAAAATGGTATTCCAGAATGGATGCTTGAAGATTTAGAAAAAACCAAACATTTTCAAACTTTATTAATCGGAAACAAAGACTATTTTAGAGACCCAATTTATTTTATTAAAGAATGAAAATCAAGTTTTGCGACATTTGTAAAATAGAAGAAATAGTGCTTTTCAGAATTCAAATCGAAAAAGGAAAAACTTGGATGTTTGTTTGCAAAACCTGTTGCGAAAAATCTCAAAAACTAGATAATTATAAATATGGCGGTACTTGGAAAGGCAATAGACATTGAACGCTTATAAATTAAAATAAAATCATGAGTGAAGTAAAAACCGATTTAATGGCAATTTTAGTTCCTTTTTTCGAAAAAGAAGGTTTCAAATACGGAAAATCCAAAAATGAATTTACTAAGGTTGAAAACGAAATTTCTTATCAATTTTTAATTCGATTTGATGGTCGTGGCGGATTATCAATGGTTACTGCTATCGAGATGTTTGCAAAAGTTGCTGATGTCGAAAAAGCCATGAAAAAAATCATGAATTATCCGCATCCTATTGGGATTGTTTATGGCGGAATTCGCTATTGGGAAGACATGGATAAACCCTTGACAATTCCTACCATGCACAGCCAAAAAGCATTGGATATTGCCAATACTATGAATATGAAAGCGCTGGCAGCAATTCCGTATGAAGAGAAATATCCAAAAGTACGAATAGAAAATTGCGCCAAAAAAATAACTGAATTGTATGCACAAAGAATCCTTCAGTTTTTTGAAAAATATACAACATTAGAGCAATTTTACAATCTGTTCTTAAACGAAAATCCTAAAAATGGTGAACCAAATCCATTAAGTTTAGATTCAGGAAATTCAGAAGGTTACAATAGATTTAATCTTCTTTTTATTAAATTATTATCCAAAAAAATGAATTTAAAAGAGCCCGAAATAACTAAAAAATTCCCTAATTTTATTCAGGAATTAATTGCTTCTAACCTTTATTTGGAAAATGCAAAACCTGAGGAATTAAAAAGTAAAATAGAGAATTATCAGTTTTAGTCAAAAAATAAATCATGATTACACAAACCTATACTTACGCGAGTTTTTATTATTCTGACGAAAACTACGGAAAAATACAAAAAACCTATACCAATGCGCTACACGATTTTACCGAAACACAAGTTGATGTCAATTTAGAAACATTTTTAACTAATTTAAAATCAAATCAAAATCTTATCGACGAAGCAAAAGTAGAAAGTATCGCCATTTTTCATACGCTTTTTTATAAAAATCAATGCAATACCGAGTTTTCTCCTAAGGTTATAGAATTGATGAATTCCTTAAACGCCACTTTCTGTATAACAACACAAATTCTTACCGAAAAAGATGATTTATACGATATTTTAGATAAAATGCGTGAGCGACCAGCGATGTATTTGGGCAATGTAAGTATTACAAGATTAGAAGCATTTATAAATGGTTTTTTATTTGCTCAAAATGGCGAAACACAAGAAAAACCATCTTTTGATGAATTCAATGATTTTGTAGATGCCTATTACAACAATTTTAATGTTGCGGGTTGGCGGAACAAAATTTTAGCCGACCATTATGGCAATGAAGACGAAGCAATTACACAATTTTATAAATTACTTGATGAATTTCGATTGAACGAAAAAAAGCCAAATTCTAAGCATATTGTACATAGATTGTTGCATTTATCGTTACTAGATTTTAGAGCCGAAAACGACCACGAACGTCAGAAACAAATTGCCGATTTGTTGCACCATGTTCCCAATCAATTAAAAATTAGTTCAAAATATTTATTTGATTATGATGCAATTTTAGAAGATATTTTCTTACGTTCGCAAAGCAATGACTATTTGCATCATTGGATAAAAAGAAATGTTCCCGAAACTGCTTTTTATGAATACGAAATTTATCATGGCTCATCAACATACACCTCAACAATGGCCGTAAAAAGTAATCATGAAAACAAGACAACTTTAATTGAATACCATGAAAAATTAGTTCAGAAATTTTATGCCATCAATCAAGATAAAGCCAATGAAATAGTCGAAAAATGGAAACTAAACTCTTATAAACAATACGAAAAAGACAAAATTATGCAACAATATGATTTAGCGTTTTTAACCGAATACTACCAATTTTATATTTTAGATTCTCAATCAGCAGGAAAAACCGATGCACCTGATTTTTGGTGCGATATTGCTGGCGAACGACGATTGGCAATAGGCGAAGGAATATTCGGAGTAACAATTGCAACTTACGGACAAGTTAGTGGCGAATTGAGAATTTTAGACAAACAACCCATGGAAGATTTAGAAGCCGACCATATTATTGAAGCGAGTTTAAAATTTCCTTCGGGAAAACTAGAAATTAGAGATTGCACCGGTTATGAAACTCAACTTGCAATAAATCTAGACAAAGATGATTATAGAATTCGAATTTCATCTTTTGATTTAGACAGTGTAAAAACCGAAATTGATAATGATAAGTACATTGTTGAGATTTGGAAAAGTGAGTTTGAAGCACCAAAATTAATCAAGAAATATGTTGAATAAATGTATTTTAAAAATACCACAAAATGTTTAAAACGACATGCTATGTAGCGATTGGTGGAGCAATCGGAAGTGTTTTGCGCTATTTAATGTCTATTTTGATCAACAAGTATTGGTCAAATAATTTTCCTTTAGCAACTTTCTTAACAAATATTTTGGGTTGTTTTCTAATTGGATTCATAATCGGAATTTTAGAAAAAAATAATTTAACAGATTCTAATTTGAAATGGATTTTAGTAACCGGATTCTGTGGAGGTTTTACTACTTTTTCAACTTTTGGATTTGAAAATGTGACTTTAATACAAAATCAAAACTCAATTACCGCATTTCTATTCATAGGTTTAAGTATTTTTTTAGGAATAATGGCAGTTTGGTTAGGACTTTTTATGAATAAATTAATATAAATTATTAAAGAAAAATGTACTTTCGCAGACTATGAACGAAACCGACATTTTAACAATTCAAGAATTAATAGCGAGTCCAAAAAAGATTGCAATAATTCCACATCGAAGCCCAGATGGTGATGCAATGGGCTCAACATTAGCATTATATCATTTTCTGTTAAAATTTAATCACAAAGTTACTGTGATTGCTCCAAATGATTTTCCAGATTTTTTGGCTTGGATGCCCAATTCAGAAAAAGTTTTAGTTTTTGAAAATGACACGCAAACCACTACAACTATTCTCAAAGAGGCTGAAATTATATTTACACTAGATTTCAATGCTTTGCACAGAACTGGAGAAAAAATGGAAACACTTTTGAAACAACTTCAAACAGTTTTTGTAATGATTGATCACCATCAATCACCAGATTCGTATGCAACTATTACTTATTCAAATACTAATTTTGGATCAACTTGCGAAATGATTTATAATTTTATCGAACAATTAAATCAAAAACATTTAATTGATAAAACCATTGCCACATGCATTTATACTGGAATTTTAACTGACTCTGGCGGATTCAAATATCCAAAAACAACAGGACGAACACACAGAATTGTTGCTGATCTAATCGATTTAGGCGTCGAAAATACTGAAATTCCAAATCTTTTATTCGATAATAGTTCTTACTCACGATTACAACTTCTGGGTCGTGCAATGTCTAATATGAGAGTTTTTAAAGAATATCAAACAGCCTATACAACACTTTCGCAAAATGAATTAGACGAATTCAATTATATACAAGGCGATACAGAAGGAATCGTAAATTATGGATTATCAATAAAAAATATTATTTTTGCAGCAATATTTATCGAACACAAAGACGAAAAAATAATAAAAATATCATTTCGATCGCAAGGTAATTTTGATGTTAACCAATTTGCTCGTGAACATTTTTCGGGTGGTGGACACATAAATGCTGCGGGAGGAAAATCGAATAAATCACTGGCCGAAACAATTTCAAAGTTTGAATCAATTTTGGCTCAAATGCATCTAAATAATTAATAATGAAACATCTAATTCTATTGATTTCATTGGTTTTGCTAACAAGTTGTTCTCAACAAAAAGCAAGAAAGCCTATTTCTCATTCTGAGGGAAGTTTCATGAAAGAATCTGCCGAAAGAAATAAAAAATTGGTCGCAAGCGAAGAAAAAGTAATTGATTCAATCATCAAAAGTAATCCTTCAATAAAATACATTGCATCAAAAAAAGGATATTGGTATACCTATGAAAATAAAAATGAAACAGATACTCTAAGACCAAAACGAGGAGATATTGCTTATTTTGATTATGATGTAAAAGACATAAAAGGAAATCTAATCTACTCAAAAGAAGATCTTAAACCTCAAATTTATACTGTTGACAAACAAAACATAATGATGGGTTTGCGTGATGGAATTAAACTAATGCATAAAAATGAAAAAATCACATTTTTATTCACATCAAATAATGGTTATGGATACCATGGCGACAACAACAAAATTAGCACCAATGAATCGTTGATTTGTACCGTTACGCTAAATGATATTAAATCCGCAAACACTTCAAAAACTACTATTAAAAGTTCTGAATTGAAAACAAAAAAGAAAGATTCAACAACACTAGTAAAACCCGAAAATGACCCTAGAGATAAAGTTATAATTACAAAATAAAACAAAAAATGAAAAAAAAATTAAGCATTTTGGCATTAATTGCCATTACATTATTTTCTTGTAAAGACAAATATGAAAATCTAAAAGATGGCTTGTATGCCGAAATAAAAACAAACAAAGGAACTATGTTACTTCAACTCGAAATGGAGAAATCACCAGTTACAGTTGCAAACTTTGTTGCATTAGTAGAAGGGAAAAATAGTTTTGTAAACGAAACATACAAAAATAAACCTTTCTTTGATGGTTTAAATTTTCATAGAGTAGAATCTAATTTTATGATTCAAGGTGGAGACCCAGACGCAAATGGCTCAGGTGGTCCAGGATATAGTTTCAAAGATGAATTTTCAGATTTAAAATTTGATGCTCCAGGAGTATTAGCCATGGCTAATTCTGGACCATCAACAAATGGATCACAGTTTTTTATTACTCATGTTCCTACTCCTTTTTTAGACGGAAAACACACTATTTTTGGGCATATCTTAGAAAAAGGAATGGATGTAGTAAACAAAATTGGCGTTGGAGACAGAATCACCAAAATAAAAATCATACGAAAAGGAGTCAATGCTAAAAAATTTGATGCCGTTAAAATATTTACCGATTATTTCTCTCACAAGGAAGAAGATTTAAAAAAGCAAGCACTAATAGATGCTGAAAAAGCCAAAGTAGAACTTGCTAATGCTAGCCAAATACAAAAAGATAAAATAGCGCAATTGACGAGTGCAAAAGCAACCGCAACCAAATTACCTAGTGGATTGCAAATGAAAATGTTAAATACTACATCTGGGAAAAAACCAGCAAATGGTTCTACAGTATATGTGCATTATGCAGGTTTTCTTGAAAACGGAAATTTATTCGACACCAGTATTGAAAGCGTTGCAAAAGCATTCGGAAAATTTGATCCAAACAGAGCCGCTGCTAAACAATACATTCCATTGCAATGTGCTGCTGGAGCCTACCAATTCATTCCAGGTTTTAACGAAGGATTATCAAAAATGTGTATTGGTGACAAAGCAATATTGTTCATTCCAACAAATCTTGCCTATGGGGAAGCAGGTGCAGGAGATGCAGTTCCACCAAATGCTAATATCATTTTTGAAGTTGAATTATTAGATCAAATGCCACAACAATAAATTAAATAAAACAAAAAATTAATACCAATGAAAAACAGAATTCTTTTTTTACTATTATTAGCGTTCTCTGCAACTTTTGCACAAAAAAGTAAACCAGCAGTAAAAGCCACAAAACCAAAAGTTGTAACAACAATAAAGTCTACTTTGCCTAAAGCAGCCACTCCGGCGAAAGTTGTAATTCCAACAACAGGAATTTTTGCAGAAATCGAAACTACAAAAGGAAAAATGCTTTTGGTTTTAGAATACAAAAAAGCACCCGTAACTGTGGCGAATTTCATTTCTCTTGCAGAAGGAACAAACACTTTTGTAGCCAATGAAGCCTTGAAAGGAAAACATTTTTATGACGGATTAAAATTCCACAGAGTAATCCCAAATTTTATGATTCAAGGTGGTGATCCTCTAGGAAATGGTTCTGGTGATCCAGGATATAAATTTAAAGATGAATTTGATCCAACTCTTGTTCATGACAAAGGTGGAATTTTATCCATGGCGAATTCTGGACCAACAACAAACGGTTCTCAGTTTTTCATTACCCATAAAGACACACCATGGTTAAACGGAAAACATACTATTTTCGGACATATTGTAAGCGGAATGGAAGTCGTGAACGCTATATTGCAAGATGATGTCATGACGAAAGTTACCATAGTTAGAAAAGGTGCTGAAGCAACAAAATTTAATGCTGCAAAAGTATTTAGTAACTACATGCAAAATAAAACTGCAGAAGATCTAAAAGAATACGAAAAAGGAGCGGCTGCGAGAAAAATACAAGAAGCAGCAGATGCAGAAAAAAGAAAGCAACAAGCCATTTTAGATGCAGAAGCAAAAAAAACATATTTGTTGACTTATGGTCCAGTTGTAAATGCAAAAGTCAAAGAACTTGCAGAAATAAAAGCCACAGGAGTAAAAGGTGAAAATGATTTTGTTTACAAAATCGTAAAAGTTGGAAACGGAAAAAAACCAGTTGATGGAACTAATGTTTATGTGTACTATTCGGGATATTTAGAAGACGGAACTTTATTTGATAGTAATGTGGAAGAAGTTGCAAAAGTATTCGGAAAATTTGATCAAAGACGAAAAGATGGCAAAGGATATGAGCCATTCCCATTTCAATTTGGTAAAAAAGACGGATTGATTCCTGGATTCATTAAAGGTTTAGAAAATATGAATTTCAATGACAAAAATGTCATGTTCATTCCTACAGCAATGGCCTATGGAGCGCGTGGTGCTGGAAATGCAGTTCCGCCAAACGCCAATATCATATTTGAAGTAGAAATTTTAGAATCTTTACCAAATGCGGTTCCTGTTGCAGTTCCCGCAGAAAAATAATAGAGTCGTTTAAACTTTTTTGATTGAAGTGAAGAATTAGGTTTTTTGTTCCAGATTTTGATTATTTTATATTGAAGTGGTTTAAACTTATTTGATTTAAGCGAAAAATAAGAATTTTTGTTTCAAATTTTAAGTTTTTATAACTGCATAGCATCGTTACGGAATAAAAAAATCTTGAATATGGTGCGAAAAGACAATTTTACAACCCATTGAAAAAATTTTAAATTACCTCAATATCACCAAGCAGTAAAAAAAGAGAGATACAAATTTGTACCTCTCTTTTTTTGTTTCTAACAATCACACTATTTTTCAAATTTTTAATAAACCCATTTTTGAGTATATAGTTTCGTAACTTGTTATATACAATTGTTTTAAACTACTTTTTATTAAAACAAATTTTACGAATTCCAACAAATTATTTAACATTTATCGTTACTTTTGTAACATAGTAAAATACGTTCTTACAATTCAAAATATAAAGTATTACTTTGTTCTTATTTTTAAAAACTGAAAATTTTTAATGTATGCATTAATAAATTCAGACCTTGCTTTGCGTGGACTTGGTTTATATGTAAAATGAATATTGGAATACCGCAAATACAATTGACAATTCCTTCACGCATTTTTTATAAAATATATATACTAACTAAAAAAAACCATCTTATGGCTATTAGTACAAAAACCACCATCGTCATCGATGGTGCAACCCTAACACGATTTTCAGAATTGTCCATCAGTCAAAACGTAAATGCACATCACACCTTTTCGATCACTCAACCCGTGCCCAAAGAATTTGTAGATCAAGCCTTTGAAAAATCTCAAAGTTATGTGGGCAAAACCATCAAAATAGAAATTGAACCCTACAACATGAAAACGGATGCACCATTGGTTTTTAATGGCATCATCACGCAAGCAAACCTCATTCGCAAAAACGGTGCTGCTGGCGAAATCCATATCAATGGCTACAGTCCAACCATTGCACTTGAAGGATTGCCAAACACCAAATCCTACTCTGATAAATCTTTTGCGAACATGGTTCAAGAAATATTGAATAATTACACTCGAGTTCAACTGCGACCAACCATCAATTTCAACAACACTTCCTCGTTGCCCTTCACGGTGCAATACCACGAAAGCGATTTCGGATTCTTGCGTCGCATGGCGCAGAAAAAAGGCGAATGGTTGTATTTTAACGGCGAAGAATTAATTTTCGGAAAACTAAAATCAAAAACATTCACGCTCGAGTATGGTCGTTCGTTGCACAATTTCAATATTGTAATGAATGCCAAACCGCTAGGTTTTGAATACACAGGTTACGATGCCAGTAGTAGCGAAACCCAAACAGCCAATTCCAACGAAATCAATTATCAAGCAAAAGGCTACTCGAAACAAATGTTTGATGCTTCAAACAACTTGTTTCCCAACACAGGAAATAGTTTGTACAGCAACCCAATCGAAGAAAGCGGTTCGTTTCGACACCTCAACGAAAGAGTCACTACTCAAATGCAAGCCATGGCATCGAGTTTGATTACTGCCACAGGCGATAGCGATGAAACAGGTTTGCGTATTGGCGATGTCATCATCATTAACGAATCGGCATGGTCAAACACAGGCGACCCACGAGATGGAGTCAAAGAACAAAACTTCGGAAGTTACATCATCACAAGTTTAACGCACTATTGCGAAGAAACAGGACAATACAGCAATCGTTTCAATGCCATTCCTGAAAGTGCTTTATCACCGCCCTACGGCGATGTGCACAGCACACCCGTTGCTACCACACAACCCGCAAAAGTAACAGACAATAACGACCCAAAAGGATTGGGGCGAGTACAAGTACAAATGCCATGGCAAACTCGAAACAACGAAACCACACCATGGATTCGCATGACGAATCCACACGCTGGTGGCGGAAAAGGAATGTATTTTATACCCGAAATTGGCGAAGAAGTTTTAGTGGGTTTTGAAGGTGGCAACGCCGAAAAACCCTTTGTAATTGGTGCGATGTATAACGGAAGCGAATCCAGCAGTTACAGCACATCTGGCAACGACCAAAAAGTAATACAAACCCGTTCTGGAACAAAAATCATTATGAACGATGCCATTGGTAGCGTGTTTATTGAAGACCCAAGTGGAAACACTTGGATGATGGACGGAAAAGGAAACATAAATGTGAATGCTCCAAATGATATCACGATGAATGCTGGAGGAAACATCAGCATGACGGCGGGACAAGACATTAAAAGCACCGCCTTGTTAAACATCGCCTCTTCTGCGGGTGTTAACATGACCGACAGTGCGGGCGTGATGATGAGCCAATCGGCAGGAGCAGATTATAACCTAACGGCAAAAAATATTTTCAAAATAGCAGACGAAAACATTACTACAAACGCCTCAACAGGAGTCAAAAATGCAACAGGAGATATCAACATTGCCAGTGGTGAAGGAAATATCAACAAACATGCAAAAAGTGAAATTCAAAATAATAGTGGTGACAAATCTATACAATTTTAGTCATGTCAGAAAACGGAAGATATATAGAAATTGCAGGCGGAAAAATTACGGAAACCTACACCCATGATATTGAATTTTTTGCAGGTGGAAGCATCATTACCTCTGCCGCAAAGGTCATTAGCGAAAAAGGCGAAGACAAAGGCGTGCGCTATGGCGAACCTAAAGAATACAAGCCTGTAAACCCAAACATTGTCAAAGTAGAGTTTCTCGACGAAAACAACAAAGTACTCAAGCAAGAAACGCTCGCTGCATTTGGCAACATACAAGCCACAAACTTTTTTATGGGCAAAAAAGTAAAAATAAAAATCACAACTAAAGATGTGGCTGATGGCACGATAATTCCTTTTAGTCTAAAAGGCGCTACGAAAAGCACAAGCCAAAAATTTTTAGACATCAACAAGCAAGTATGGAATGGCACCATAAAAGGAAATTTCTTTGAAACTCCTGTGTTTGAACTTGACAATTCGTGGTTTAGCGAAGACTTTGAAAACTACAACTACAACACGCACAAAACCGAAATTGCGACAGATGATGTGAATAGTTTTTATGTAACCGGACACCTAAATGCGAGACCTTTCGAACTGCCACCACCTGCAGAAAGGCTAAAACCTGTGATGTATTTGAGAAATTACGAGGAACTCATTGGGTTGTTTCATACTAACGATTCTGGTGATAAAGACTTAGTAGACAACTACGAAAACAAATTTATACAAAGCACAACACTTGAGAGTATACAAGTTAATTTTTCGAAATTCATTTACCATACAAAAGGTATAACCACAGCACAAATAAAAACCCGTGTGGAGCAAGATGCCAAACTGCTGTGGGAAACTGCTGTGAAAATGGTACAATCTGGGAAACTCGATGACAGACCTTTGTATTGGACCCGACTCAAAATGCAAGCGCAACTCAAACAACACTATCTTTTTGAAAAAGATATCGATTTTGAAAAAAGTATTGTTAACAAAAACACCGAACTCGAAAAAATCATACACCTTTTTGAAGAAAAAAGCAGAAACTATAATGGTGTTGATTTTAGCAAAGCAGGCAGCAAAAAGAAAATTTTGATTACTGGCTTTGACCCTTTTCTATTAAATTCAATTAAGTATCCAAAAAGATTTAATATATTACAATCAAATCCATCAGGAGTTATTTCATTAGCTTTAGCAAATAATATAAAACTAGGAGCATTTATACAAACTATGGTTGTACCGGTTCGCTATTCCGATTTTGATGGAAGCCAAAATCATGATAATGGGCAAGGTGAAGGAATAATAGAGAAATACATTAAACCATTTATCAATCAAGTTGATATGATTATAACAGTTAGTCAGGCTGGAGAAAATGATTATAATATTGACAAATTTGGAACAGCAACAAGAGGTGGTTTTAATGATAATCAAGATTACATAAGAGTATCAGGGTCTCACGCATTGATTACCAAAGATGAGTGGATTGAAACTACACTTCCAAAGGAGTTTACCAATGCTCCTAAAGTCGTTTATAATTGGGAATTTGATAATAATCCGAATCCAAATAAAATAAAACCAATAGTTGGTCAAAAATTAATGCAGGGTTCCGGTGGAGATTATTTATCAAATGAGATCTTTTACAGAGTAGCCAAAATGAGAAAAGAAAACAAACCAAAGTTGCCAACTGGACATTTTCATATTAATAAAATTCAAAACCCAGCAATAAAAGAAGATTTAAAACCAAATGAAATTTTGGAGGTACTTGATACTGTAAAAAAAGGAATAGAAGAAGGAATTAAAGGTATATAACAATGAGAAAATTATTTTTATTTTTGCTTACATTTTTGTTTTTACAATCTTGTAAAGGGCAAAACATTATAGTCGATTTAGAAAAAAATAAGGATATTTTATTTTTTGGATTCAATAATGAAAATGTTAATTTAGTAAACCCAACAAAAAAAAATTATTCTCTTGATACAAAAAAATATTGGGAAACTAACCCAAAACTTAATACCGAAATTTACAATAAAAATAAATCTATAATATTTTCACAAAAAAAGACTGGATATGGCTCTACCTATTTAGATAAAGAATATTCATTTATTCAAAATAAAGATACTATGAGTATCAAATGTAAATGTGGTCAAGCAGTCAATTATTTTTTGATAAATATAAAATTTCAAAAAGGGAAATTTGAATTAAATCTTGATTTTCCAAGAAAGTTCAATGAACAAACAAAAAAATACGAAAGTCAAATAAATTATATTTTAGGAAACCAAATCAAAACTTCAAAAGAAGTACAAAATATTTTATTTAAAAATAGTTATATGTGGTGGGAATCAAAAGGAGAATTTAAAGACTTTTATTTTAAGGATTTAAAGTTTATTGAAATTGATTTGAAAGATACAATTAACAACAAATTAAAAAAGTTAGACTAATATGTATTATAACTCGAAAAAATCATACAACTTTTTGAAATAAATAGTAGAAATTATGAGGAAATTGATTTCTCAAAAACTCCCGTTGGGAAAAAGAAATTACTCATTAGTGGTTATGATCCTTTTGTGATGAATCCAAAAAAATATGGTAACCCATTGCAAAGCAACCCAAGTGGAGTAACAGCATTATCCTTGCATGGCAAAACCATTGGAGATTATTACATTCAAACATTTGTATTCCCAGTTCGCTACAAAGATTTCGATGAATTTAAAAACGGAAAAGGAGTAGTAGAAGCCTTTTTTGAGCCACATATTCAAAAAGTAGACATGATAATTACCGTGAGCCAAGGTGGCGCATTTAGGTTTGACGTTGATAGATTTCCTTGTAAAAATCGTGGCGGATTCATGGACAATATGTTTTGGGGAAAATCTGTACAAGGTTACAACCAACAATATTTTAAACAACTTACCGCAGGAAAAGAGTTTTATGAAACTACTTTGCCATATAAAAAAATGGTGCCAAATAAAAATAATCCAACTGATACTTTTTGGACGTATTTTAATCAAACTTTCGATGCAGTTGGAGATATGTATGATAATGCAAATGTTGAAGGAACTGTATTAAATAAAAAAATATCTGACATTCAATCACTAAAGTCAAAAAGTGGTTCAGGATCAAATTATCTATCAAATGAAATCTTTTACAGAGTTGCAAAGATGCGAACTGAACAAAGACCAACTCTGGCAACAGGTCATTTACATATACCGATGATTCAGGAAAAACCAATAGATTACTATGCACGAGGTAATTCATCAACAGAAGATATGAACCCAAAAGTAACTGAACTCATAGCACAAATAAAAACAATAATTAGTAAAATATAATACCATGAAATTAATAATTTTTATATTTTATTTTTTTGCAATTAGTTGTTTTGCACAACCTGGTGTCAAACCAAATGTAACAGTAGACATACAAACTATGTTTGTAAATGGTAAACAAATTTTCGCAAAAGGCGATGGTTCAATACAAAACAATACTATTTATTTAACCAATAAAAAAGGATTAAAAGATGTTTGGATTCATACAACAGAAAATAGTGATGAGGATAGTGATGTTTTTATATATAAAAAAGATACAATGCGATTAAAAATAATTATGCCCCTTTATTATAAACTAGAGTATATTCACATTAAAAAATTCAATTTTAAAAGAGGCAACTTCACAATCGATTTTTTTGAATATATAACAAAAACGAACAAAAAAAAAATATTAGGCAGTTTCGAAGTTTACAATTTTCCTGAGGATTGTATGGACTTTAGAATAAAAGATAACGCTAAAAAGTAAGATTAATTAAAAACTCAGGAAGCAATTATCTTTCTAATGAGATATTTTATCGAGTAGCAAAGTTGCGAACAGAACAAAGACCAACTTTAGCAACTGGTCATTTACACATACCTAGAATTCAGGAAAAAACAATTAATCAATATCCACGTGGAAATTCATCAACGAAGGATATGAACCCAAAAATAACTGAACTCATAGCGCAAATAAAAACAATAATTACCAAAATATGAGGCTAATTCATTTTATAATCATCTTATTATTTATTTCTAAATCGTTTGCACAACCTTTAAGTACAAAGGCTATTAAAGTAAATAAAGTTTATATAAATAATAAAAATCAGCTCTATTTTTCTTCTGTTTCAGATGTATATCGCTCTATTTCAAAAAAAAGTAAAGAAAAAATAAATAAAAAAAATGGATACAAAGATTACATTGCAATTCCAGTAAATACTTTTATAAAACTTGTACATAATAAAGATACAATGAGTATTAAAATTATATGCCCAAAATATCATGTTGATGGACCTGAATCAATTGCTTTAAAAAGAATAAATTTTGTAAAAGGTGAATATATTATTAATTTATATGAATATATAAAAAAAATAAATATTCAAAATTTAGGTTATTATGAAATAGACAATTTCCCAGAAGATTGTATTGCTTACAGAAAAGAAGACGACGTTAAAAAGTAAGATTAATTAAATTCAGGATTAAATTATTTATCAAACGAAATTATGTACCGAGCCACTCGAAAACGAGATGAAATGGGATTTAACAGTACTAAAGGTGTTGGTCATGTTCATATTTCAAGTAAAAGATTCCCTAATGAATATTTTGATGTAATCACTAATATCATAACAAATGCAACTAAATAAAATAATCATTGGTTTTGCTTACTTTTTCATTTACAATTTAATCTATTCTCAACCAACAAATAATATAAAAAAAGAAGTTCGTGTAGTTATGGAATTTAAAGGAGTCAATAATCAAAATATTAATTTTAAAACAAAAGATTCTTTGATTTTTTACAATCCAAAAACAAAATATTCGTTCACGATTAAACTTGATAGAAAGTTTGAAAATCAATCAAATTCTATCATTCCAGTTTATTTAGGTTTTACAGACAACAATAATGCATATAATCCAAATAAAAAATATAATTCAGGTTGGAATTATGATTTTACAAATGACAAATTTTTGTATCATTTTATTTACTCAATTGTTGAATATCCTAGGTATACCAAAATACCAAATTCTTTTATTTATTACGATAAAATCTTGATAGAGTATAAGTTTAAAAATAAAAAAATGAGCATAAAAGTAGATTTTACAAAAAATACAGAGGTTCAATTTGAGGAAAAAAAAATAAACCTCTCAATTAATTTTCAAGAAGGTAACTTTGAAGTCACGAATCCTTTCAATCCAGAAATTGTTTCTGTAAAATAAATAATATTTTAACATGTAGAATATTTATTTTAAAAATAACAGAAGTAGCGGAGAAACAATTTTATAATTATGAACAAATTATATACGTTAATTTTATTTTTATTATGTCAATTTTCATATTCGCAAGCTTGTGGGGAAGGAAAATTTATTTTTGAATTTCATCAAAAATATAGTTCTGTTTTAAATTATGAAATTACATCTGTAGAAATAAATGATGATAAGTTGATTTCAGAAGATTTGTATATGGGAGTTTATATGGATTCAATTAAATTAAATTAAAGGGAATAAGTCAATCAAAAATCGATAAAAATAAATTACCTAAATTTATCAAAAATTCAATAGGAACTTGTAACAGTATAAAAAACAATCAACTAATATTTAAGACACTTGAACAATATAATAAATTATATCTACTAACCGTTTGGGATAAAAAAATCAAAATCCAAATCCTTGTCAATTTATTTGGAGGTTGTAACAGAAAAAATATTGTAGTAATGTCTGAGACACCAAAATTGATTCATGATATCAATAGATAATGCAACTGGGAATTTGATAATACTCCGAATCCAAATAAAATAAAACCAATAGTTGGTCAAAAATTATTGCAGAATTCAGGTGGAGATTATTTATCAAATGAAATCTTTTACAGAGTCGCAAAGATGCGAACAGAACAAAGACCAACTTTAGCAACTGGTCATTTGCATATACCAATGATTCAGGAAAAACCAATAGATTACTATGCACGAGGTAACTCATCAACGGAAGATATGAATCCAAAAATAACTAATTTGGTGACGCAAATAAAAGCAATAATTAGTAAAATATAATATCATGAAATTAATGAAATATATATTTGTTTCAATATTCTTTACCTCAATTTGCTTTGCACAACCTGGTGTTGAACGAAATATAACGATAAACATCCAAAATCTATATATTAATGGAAAGAAAATATTCAAAAAAGGAAATTCGTCAATTCAAAATAATACAATTTATTTGAAAGATAAAAAAGGACAAAACGATGTTTGGACAAGTACAGTAGGAAAACTAGATGAAAATAGTGATGTTTTTATATATAAAAAAGATACAATGCGAATAAAAATAATTATGCCTATTTATTATAAGTTGCAATATATTAAAATAAAAAAACTTAATTTTAAAAAAGGCGATTTTATAATTGATTTTTTAAAATACATAACAAAAACAAACAAAC
>JANPDC010000055.1:0-1603 GCA_031431275.1 Bacteroidota bacterium | reverse complement strand
TCATTTTCTTTTGGGTTTAATTGTTGCTGTTATCGGTGTCTCCATCGACAAGGCTTAAATTTTTTATACAAATTTCTGGCTAAATAATTTACCTTCATATCCCCAATATTGGGGAGACGAATTTGGGTTTCTCTGGTGTTTTCAACACCGACACGGGCGGTAATTTTTTGGTAAAATACCTACAAAAGCGAATTGAATAAGAAGTTATTTTCCTCAGATTGGAACCGTTGTAGAAACAGCATTTAATCCTAAATTCAAGATATCACCATCTTTAAAATTAATGACTCATGTTACGCACGAGCCACATTTTTTAAAACAGTTAGTTCTTTGAATGCTGCTTTTAGTGCTTGATTATAAATTTTGGTTTTCATAGCAAAGTGATTCATTTTATTTACAAATTTCAGGCTTTCGAGTTTGATGTAAGCCATAATTGAGGCAAACAAGTGATTACTTTGCGTTTGCACTTTTCTTGTAGGTGATTTAGCCACAGAAGTATTCTGTTTGAGACTTTTGTGATATTCTTCAACACTCCATCTTTTTTTATAGATTGTTGTAAATTGCTCATCGGTCAAGCTAAAATCATTAGAAATCAAAAATCTGTCCCCAGTTGAATTGTCTTTGTTTGTAAAGACCTGTTTGGTTAATAGAATTGGGAATTCTAAGTCTTTTAACCAAACCTTGACAGGGGCATTATTTGAAATATTTAACTCATCAATTCTTGTCCAATTACCAGCATTTCTATCTTTTTCTGATAAGGCAGACAAACGATTTGACTGTATATCAAAAATGAAATACTTTTTTTTATCCGCTATGAATTTTAAATTTTCTACGGATGAAAACCAACTATCAGCAAGTATGTATTTGAAAATCAAACCGTTGGCAATACATTGAGTTATCATCTGTCGCATTAACTCATTTTTTGATATAGGGCTTGTTCTTTTTTCTTTTTTAGTTTTTATATCACAAAATCGTACTGTTTTTTTAACAGTCTCAAATCCAATAGGTATTCGCAAAGGGTCTTTTTTATCAGTTTGTGTGTGATAAAAAGCACTCAGTAAATTGATTCCTTTTATACTACGATGCTTGCTGTGATCCCAATGCCAACTGATTAAATCATTCTCATCAGTAAAGGCTTTTTCGATAATGGTATCATCAAAAATTAGACATCCATCCGTATTTTGGTGTTCACGAACCAAAGGTTTAACAGAAGTCCATAAATCTTTGGAAGTGAAGTTTGAACCAGACAAAAAACGAGTGACAGTATCATGTTGAATTGAACCATCAACTAAATTCGACAAACCTGTTGCACTTGTCTGTCCAAAACTTGATAATAAATAATCTGTGTACAGGTCTAACATCTTTTCCATACACAAAAGTAAAATAATTATCCTAATTCAAATCTCGTGTGCGTAACATGAGTCAATAAAATAAAAACTTCGGGTGTTTTTGTAGTTTCAGAAGACTGTAATAAAAAAATGCTTGATTTATCATATTATCTTAGAGGAAATGCAGGGAAAAGTTATAGAGTATTAGCATTTATTGACCCCTGTGGTATGAATGTTGATTGGAGTTCAATTGAAACATTTAGGAACTTAAGTATTGA
>JANPDC010000054.1:0-21886 GCA_031431275.1 Bacteroidota bacterium | reverse complement strand
CCTCAAAAAAGGATTTCCACTGCTATCGGGGCTAAAAATCCCAGTTCAACCCAAAAATAGTTGTTAATTCAAATCAATCTAAAGAAATAAGTAACCAAACAATAAAATACAGTGTTTTTTAAAACAAAATAAAACATACAGTAAGTAGTTTTCAATACGATTTGCCATTTAGACTTTATGACGTTTAAACTTTCGAATCATTTAGAACATTACAACTTCAAATTATTTTTAATTTTATTTTCAATTGACAGCAAAATTTCAAGTTGTTTAGCTTGACTCTCAAACAAAACTTTAATTTGTTCCTCTAAAAGTAAATCAATTTTTTGATGCAAACTTCGCAACTCTAATTCGGCTTTGAGATTAATTAAATAATCATTTTCGCTCCGTTTTCTATCTTTTTCCTCCTGTCGGTTTTGGCTCATCATAATAATTGGTGCTTGCAAAGCCGCAATACTAGACAAAATCAAGTTCATCAAAATAAAAGGATAAGGATCAAAATTAAACGTTTTTGGAGAAAGTGTGTTGAATAAAATCCAAACAAAAAGTATAATTCCAAACAAGATTATAAACTTCCAACTTCCGCCAAAAGAGGCTACTTTATCAGAAATGGATTGTCCTTTCGTGAGGATTTCTTGAGGTTGATGCAACAAATTTTCAATAATTAGTTTTTCTTCAACAAGGCTGTCCTTTACAATTTTTTGAAGTTTGGCTAATTGCTCTTTTTCTGATTCAAGAATGTTTTGAGTGTCTGTTTTCATTTTATGGAGTTTTGGTACTATAAAGATAATTTTTTTGAATCAAAACAATTTCAATAGTTATTTAAAAAGACTAGTTTTGCTAAAAATAAAATTATTTATAATGAATAAATTAATAGTAGTATTTGCGATGTTATTCGCATTATCATCATTTTCTCAAGAAGTATTCAAATTCAAAAGTGGAGGAAGAATTTTGCAAAATGATAAAATAATTTCACCAACAGATATCAGAGCACAATTCAATTACAATCAACAAATTATAGATCTTTATGACGCAGGAAGAAGTAAAAAAACGTTTGGAAATGTTTTGCTTTATGGTGGGATAGGTTCTGTTTTATATGGACTAATTGATAGTCAATATTTTCCAATCAATAAAAAAGATCCTCGAACAGGAAATCCTTACAACGAATATAGTAATCCAATCTCGTTTTACGTAATCGGTGGAGCGATGATAGTTTCTGCAATCCCAATAAAAATTGGTTTTTCAAAAAAAATACGAAAAGCAGTTGAACTAATGAATGAAGATTTGAATAAACAAAAAACAACTTTTATTGAATCAGCAGATTTTATTGCAAATTCAAATGGAGTTGGAGTATCAGTTACTTTCTAAAAAACACAAAATGTCTCAAAAACGACTTTTCCTTCTCGATGCCTATGCGCTTATTTTTCGTGGTTACTATGCCTTTATAAAAAACCCCAGAATCAATTCCAAAGGAATGGATACCTCGGCCATTATGGGTTTTATGAATTCCTTGTTAGACGTCATAAAACGAGAAAAACCAGATCATTTGGCAGTAGCATTCGACAAAGGCGGCAGCGTACTTCGCTCAGAAATGTATGTCGAATACAAGGCACATCGTGAGGCCACTCCAGATGCCATTAAAATCGCAGTGCCCTACATTCAAGAATTGTTGCGTGCCATGCACATTCCAATAATTGAAGTAGCGGGTTTCGAAGCCGATGATTTAATTGGAACCATTGCCAAACAAGCCGAAAAAGAAAATTATCAGGTTTTTATGGTCACGCCAGATAAAGATTTTGCACAACTTGTTTCAGAAAATATTTTTATGTACAAACCAGCCCGAATGGGTAACGGAATCGAAATATGGGGCGTTCCAGAAGTTTTGGCACGTTTTGAAATCGAACGACCAGAGCAAGTCATTGATTTTCTGGGAATGATGGGCGACGCCGCTGATAATATTCCAGGATTGCCAGGTGTTGGTGAAGTTACAGCCAAGAAACTATTGAAAGAATTTGGCACCATGGAAAATCTTTTGGCAAATACCGACAAGTTAAAAGGTGCCATGAAAGACAAAATCGAAGCCAACAAAGACAAAGGAATTTTATCCAAGACTTTAGCAACAATTATTTTAGATTGTCCAGTAACTTTCAACGAAAAAGATTACGAATTGTCTCGACCAGATATCGAAAAAACCGATGCTATTTTTCAAGAACTAGAGTTCAGAAGAATGGCAGAACAGTTTGATAATTTATTCAATCCCAATGCAACCAAAACAGTTGAAAAATCTGTTGACGAAAACAAATTATACAAAAAACCACAACCCAAAAACGAGGAACAATTCGATTTGTTTGCTTCTGCAATTTCCGAAGAAACCTCAGACGAAACCAGGCATCAATACTATGCAAATCTTGAAAATACCGAGCATTCCTATCAAATAATTCAAGGCGATTTAGGCTTGAAATTGTTATTGCAAAACCTACAAAATCAAAATTCAGTCTGTTTTGATACCGAAACAACAGGAATCAACACCTTGCATGCCGAGTTAGTTGGATTGGCATTTTCATATGAAAAAGGAAAAGGATTTTATGTTCCGTTTCCAGAAAATCAAACCGAAGCACAAACTTTGATCGATAAATTCATTCCGTTCTTTGAGAACGAAAACATAGAAAAAATTGGTCAAAATCTAAAATACGATCTAAAAATACTTGCCAATTACAATATTGAGGTCAAAGGAAAATTATTTGACACCATGATTGCGCATTATTTAATCAATCCAGACATGCGACATGGAATGGATATTTTGAGTGAAACCTACCTGAAATATGCACCAAAACCCATCGAAGATTTGATTGGAAAAAAAGGAAAAGGTCAAAAATCAATGCGAGATGTTTCATTAGAAGAAATCAAAGAATATGCAGTCGAAGATGCCGATGTTACCATTCAACTAAAAGAAATTTTCACACTAGAATTAGATAAAACCGAAACCAAAAAATTATTCAACGAAATCGAAATTCCATTAGTTTCAGTTCTCGCAGCCATGGAAACCGAAGGAATCAATCTCGATGTGCCGTTTTTGAAATCATTATCATTAGATCTAGCCTTTGATATCAAAACATTAGAAGACAAAATCTATGAAATTGCTGGCGAACAATTTAATTTGGCTTCGCCGAAACAATTGGGCGATATTTTATTTGATAAACTAAAAATTGGTGGAGCAAAACAAAAGAAAACCAAAACAGGTCAATATGCCACAGGCGAAGAAATTTTAAGTTATTTAGCAAACGAACACGAAATTGTTTCCGCAATTTTAGATTGGCGATCGTTAGTGAAATTACAAAACACCTATGTGGAGGCTCTGCCCATGCAAGTCGATATTAAATCGGGTCGTGTGCACACCGATTACATGCAAACCGTCGCGGCAACCGGGCGATTGAGTTCCAATAATCCAAATTTGCAAAACATTCCGATTCGAACCGAACGAGGACGACAAATTCGTAAAGCATTCATTCCACGAGATGAGAATTACACGATGCTTTCTGCGGATTATTCACAAATAGAACTCCGAATAATTGCAGCATTATCTGGCGAAGAAAACATGATTTTGGCTTTCCAAAACGGCGAAGACATTCACAAATCAACAGCTGCAAAAGTTTTCGAAGTCGCTCTTGAAGAAGTTACTCGCGAACAAAGAAGCCATGCAAAAACCGTAAATTTCGGAATTGTTTATGGCGTTTCAGCCTTTGGATTGAGCAATCAAACTTCGCTTTCACGCAAAGAAAGTGCCGAATTAATCGAAGCCTATTATGCAACCTATCCAAGATTAAAAACGTATATCAACGAGCAAATTCAATTTGCGAGAGAAAACGGCTATGTGCAAACCATTTTAGGTCGCCGTCGTTATCTAAAAGATATTAATTCTGCCAATGCTATAGTTCGTGGCGCAGCAGAACGAAACGCAGTAAATGCTCCAATACAGGGTTCAGCCGCCGATGTCATCAAAATTGCAATGATCAACATTCACAAAAAACTAAGTTCAGAAAACTGGAAATCTAAGATGCTTTTGCAAGTGCATGATGAATTGGTTTTTGATGTTCATAATTCTGAATTAGAAAAAATTCAACCCATGATAAAACACGAAATGGAAAACGCTTTCAAAATGCAAGTACCTTTAGAAGTGGAGTTGGGCATTGGAATGAATTGGCTCGAAGCGCATTAATTGTAGCATTTTTTCTGATTTTTTTATGGAGTTGTAATTCAAATTTATAAATATGATTTTGTAATAAAAAAAGGATATTTTACAAAAGATAGCTAATTGCTAAATAAACTAAAACCTAATAGTTAGAAAGAGAGATTCATCTAATAGGAGTTGGTCTAAATCCCCAAAAAGATTCTATCAAGAAGCGGGGACTTCGTCCAACTCGGGTTTTGCAAAAGCAAATTCCCTTCTCTAGGCCCACGCTTGTTAACTGCTATATTATCAAAAAAACATCTTAATAAATGAACTTATCAATATTTTATCTTTTAGGTTTTATAAATAATTACTCTGGAGGATTTTCAACAGAAAATGGAACTTTACAAAGAATAAGTTATTTAGATTTTGATTATAATTTAAGTCCGCAAAAAATAAAGAATTGTGAAAAATTTATAAAAATGTGTACAAATACATTAATAGAATTTAACAATGACAATGATATTGTAATTGAAAATTGGAAAAAGAACGATGGAATGACAATTAATTCCAAGAATTTAACAAAAATAATTGATGACTTTTGCAAATCAAAAAGTAGTTTTTTAGGAAAAGATTATTTCATTTTAGACGAAAATATATTTGAAAAATTAGATTGGAGAAATGAAAATTCATTTTCATATCAGCAAAGAATCAAATTTCTAATTGGAGCAGTTGATAATAATGCTGTTGAGAATGAGTTCTATTTTTACAATGATTATAAAAAATGTTTGCTAATTCACAATTTATTAAAATGTTTTGCAGACGAAGATGATGAAATTATAATGAAGTCATATTTTAGAACACCAAGTACAGATAGAATTGCAATAAATAAGAATGGTGATATTTGGAAAATAATAAATAAATACAGCAGTTAACAGCGGTTGGCGCAATTACTTCGTCTGATTGCTCTTGCAGGCGCAATTGGGGTTTTAGGCAAACTATAAAATTGGTTTTACACTTGGAAGTTGGTTTTAAATCGATATATTTAGTTAGCCAAATTGTCAACTGACGCCAAGCTACGAGACGTTTTGCGATATTTTACCCGAAAAAACTAAAAATGAAAACATTTCAGATATTAATTTTAATTTTACTTTCAATTTGTTTGACAAGTTGCAAAAATGAAAAGCAGAGAAGTAATAAACTAGAGTTCGAAGAAATTAAGTTAAAAGATAAATTCACAAACAAACTAAAACTAGATTTTGCAGATAAATTAACTATATCGGAAATTTCGCCATTATATATTGGTAAAATAACTGAAAATATAAAGATTTCATATCAAACTTTTGAAACAGTTAAGAAAACTCAAACTTACAAAGAATATAAACTGCCATCAAAAAAATCTTTAGAAATATTTGTTGATACCTCAAGAATTATAGGAATACCAATGAGATTGTATGAATATAGTAAAGTTGAAAAACGAAATAATAAAATTGCTAATCCGATTTTTATAAAAAATAAAAGTAAGGATACTTTAAATATTGGTTATGCTGAATATTTACCCATAATTATCGAAGCGAAAAATAGAAATGGAGAATGGCGACCAATTCAAGAAAGAATGAGATTTATGTGTGGAACTGGTATTTCAGATTTTTATTGTCCACCGAACAATATAGTTATTAGTGCAATGCAAAAATATAGTGGGAATTTTAAAACTAAACTTCGACTTAAATATGAAACATTTGGTTCAGAATCAAGCATGTTTTCAAATGAGATTAACGGAGAAATTAACGAAAAACAATTTATAAAATAAAATAACATCGCACAATAGCGGTTTGGCGCAATTGGGGTTTTAGGCAATTCGCCGCGGCGAATGGTTTTGTACTTGGAAGTTAGGTCTTAAATCGATACATTTGGCTAATCAAATCCCCAACTGACTGCAAGCCACGAGACATTCGAGCGACAGAAAAACAGAAGAAAACTGAATGAAATAATTAATTATGTACTGTTAATTTATCTAAAAAACATAGTTCTATAAAAAATAGAATAGAAATTTCACATAAAAACATATGAAAATCATTAAATTTACTTCTTTACTAACTTTTCTAGTTCTTTTTATTTCATGCAGTGATGATGATAAATATACAAGAATAGAAATAATATCTCCTATTGATAGTCAAATTTATAATGCTAATACAACTGTTGAAGTGAAAGCCAAAATTTATAATGATGGGGATTCAATAATGAATGAAGAATTATTAATTACACTAAATAATTCAACAGTAACTTCTACTATTCTTGATTTTAAAGATACACAATTTTGCTTTGAATATAATTTAACGAAAAACTTTGTTGCTGAAGCAGGAAAAGAATATAAAATCGAGATTAAAGCAAAAGGGGGTCATGGAAATTGGACTAAAAAATCAATAATTGTTAAATGCAATTAAAAAAATCAATCGCACAACAAAGTTTACTTCGTTTGTTCGCCACGCTCGGTTGTCGCAATTGGGTTTTTAGGCAAACTATAAATCTAGTTTCGTTTCGCCTGGGCGAATTGGCTTTAAATCAATACATTTAATTAACTAAATCCCCAACAGACGCCATGCCACGAGACATTAGCAGAAATACTATGAAAAAATGTCTAATATTAACCTTGCTTTTAGTTTTATGTTTTGCTAGTTGTAATCGAAAGAAAGATAATTTCGCTGTTTTAAATCAGAAAAACAAAAAATTCATACAAATCATTCAAGCAAAAGATTCAGGATATATAACTAAACATAAAGGTATCGAATTCTTAATAGCCGCTAAATTAACTGATACCTTAAACTCGTATTGGAGTCAAGCCAAAGATAACGACACAATCGGTAAATATTACAGAAACCCATCATCCAATAGTTATTTTTTCTGTACAATTGACTTATCAAAAAAATATTCTTTTGAAACCCATTTGTTGATCGAGGTAAAATCAAATGGTAAAATACTTGAGACTCAACGGTTTTTTCATGGAAATTATTCTTGTTGTTGGGAAAATTATTATGAAGGTTTTAATAAACATGGTAAATACTTTGGACTTAAAA
This sequence comes from Bacteroidota bacterium, assembly GCA_031431275.1. GTDB lineage: Bacteria > Bacteroidota > Bacteroidia > Flavobacteriales > Flavobacteriaceae > Flavobacterium. The sequence continues at coordinate 14,647 of JANPDC010000054.1, read as the reverse complement.
CTTGCGGAACCGGATCAGGATACTGTGCGAGTTATCTTTACCTTTTCAAAGAAATCCTTTCTCAGGAAAGTCAAAATTCTATCCCAGAAAGTTATTGGTCATCATTTGTAATTTCACAGAATTTGACTTCCAAGTTGGAATTAAAAAATGATGTCCTCATTATGCATTATAAATTAGAAAAAGGCGAACTTAATGAAAACTCTAATTTTAAAGTAAATGAGACTAGAATATTTGATGTTAGATATGTTTTTAAGAATAAAAAATGGGTAACAAGAGAAAACAAAAAGTTTGATGGACTTGATCTAGATTTATAGGTATGTATACTAATAGCGGTTATTGAGAAACTTACTCCAGCCTTTTGTTCTTTCTGATTTATATTAAAAATTTTGTCTAAATTTACAAAATGTAAGTCTAAGGCGGTTTACTTCGTTTGTTCACTCTTGCAGGCTCGGATCGGGTTTTTAGGCAATTCGCCGCGGCGAATGGTTTTGTTTCGCCTAATTGAGTTGGTTTTAAATCAATACATTTAACTAACTAAATCCTCAACTGACGCAAAGTTACAATCCGTTGTAGTTCATTTCGAAACCAATAAAACAAAACATGATGGGAATATTTAATTTATTTAGAAAAAAGACAACTAAAGAGTCTAATGAGATAAATTCGAAAGATTTTATGGCAGAAATGGAAGCCATGGTAAAAAAGATTAAAGAAGAAGAAGGTACTGATCTTGACGAATTACCCAATCATAAAGGGGAATTTGGCTACTCTAAAGACAACCCAATACTATTAATAAGTGTTTCTGAGTCAAGGAAATACTTAGATAAATTAATTTATATTAAACCAGGCTCATCTCAATATACTTGGGAAAGAACTGGTTCAATGCGAAGTAATATTGTAAGTACGCCAATTGATGAATACAATTTATTAGATACTGATTTTAATATTGTTAAAACAATTTATATTTGGCCTTATAACAGAGTAAATTCCAAAAAAGTGCCAGAAGGATTTGGTTTAATGGATTACTAAATTGAGAAAAGATTAATAACAAACGGTTCACAATAGATGTTTGACACAATCGGGATTTTAAACACTCGAACCTGAGAAAACCAAAAGACGAAGTAAACTTTAAAATTGGTTTTACACTTGGAAGTTGGTTTTTAAATCGATACATTTTGCTAATGAACCATAAAAAAATAGAAAATTTGAATTAAATGAAAACATTCTTAATAGTTATCGGAGTATTTATTTTAGCAATAATTATTTTTATTATTTATAGAAATATAATAGTAAATAATCAATCAAAAAAGATAAATGAAATTAGATTCGAGCGAATAAAACTAATTTATCAGAAATTAGAAAACAATGAAAGCATTACGGAATCAGAAATAGTTCCATTTGCCAAAAATATATTGACCCGTGAAGCAACTTTTCAATTATTAGCCGAATATAAAAAAACAGAACTATTTCCGAAAGAGTTTCACACAATTGAAAAAGGTGCAGAAAGTAATTTAGCAAATTGGTTAGAATTTCCAACGGAACTTGATGGATGTCCTGATGAAATGGAACTCGTTAAGAAAGTTACAATCGAATTTGATAAAAATAATGTATTTTACTATGTTTTTAAGTTTAGAACAAATGAACCTCATTGGGCTTCAAAAAATGGATGGATGCTGGGTGTTGTTGGACCATATTTTGAAGATAGTAAACCTTACGATTTCCCTGGTTCAACATTTAGCAGACTAAGCAAGTTTGATCATGTAAAAGCAGAAGATGAGGCAAAATGGGTTCATGAAAATATCTCATTGAGAAAATAAAAACAGGTCCAGTATACAAAAACGCATAGGCATAATCAATTTGTTTGTTCGTACTTTCACACTTGATAGAGATTTATACTTTAATTTAGAGTTGGTCTGTTTCGCCCACGCCAATCGGTTTTAAATCGATACATTTGATCTATCAAATTTCAATTGAGATCAAGCTACGAAATGTTGTAGTCATTTTTGAGGCATAAAAACATAAATGAAATTAAAAATGAAAAAAATATTAATACTCTTAAATTTGATTTTATTAGTAAATTTTAGTGCGAACTGTCAAACTAAAAAACTAAAATCAAAAGAAATTGTAAAAACTGAATTTAGAAATGTTCTAGATAGTCTAAAAGTGAAAGGCTCGATTCTAATTTATGACGTAAAAACCAAAACATATTATTCCAATGATTTTTCATGGGCAAAAATAGGAATTATTCCAGCATCAACTTTCAAAATTCCAAACTCAATAATTGCTCTAGAAATTGGAATAATAAAAAATGATTCAGCGGTTTTTAAATGGAACGGAGAAAAACGAAGATTCAAAAAATGGGAAGAAGATTTGACTTTCAAAAAAGCATTTCAAGTATCTTGTGTTCCCTGTTATCAAGAAATTGCTAGAAAAGTTGGAGTTAAAAGGATGAAATCGTATCTCAAAAAATTGAATTACAACGGAATGGTTTTCGACACTTTAACGATTGATAATTTTTGGCTACAAGGAAAATCTAAATTTTCTCAAATGCAACAAATTGAATTTATAGAAAGATTATATTTCTCAAAATTACCAATTTCAAAAAGAACCGAAAATATAATGAAAGACATAATGCAAATTGAGAAAAATGAAAGTTATGTCCTGAGTGGAAAATCGGGTTGGGGAATGAGAAACGAAATAAATAACGGTTGGTTAGTCGGATATTTAGAAACGAATAATTCTGTTTATTTTTTTGCAACTAATGTCGAAAAACTAGAAACAAATATGGACGAATTTCCAATAATTCGATTAAATGCAACAAAAAAAGCCTTCAGAAAACTAAAACTAATTAAATAAAAAACTTAACGCACAATAACCGTTTATCGATTTACTTGGTTTGTTAGTTCTAGTAGGCTCGGGTAGGGTTTTAGGCAATTCGCCGTGGCGAATGGTTTTGTTTCGCCTAGGCAAATCGTTATTAAATTGATATATTTGATTGACCAAAATCTCAACTAAAATTAGTCCAAAACACTTCGTGTACAGTAGAAGAAAAACGAAACCTAAAAATATGAAAAAAATAATATTATTTATCAATTTATTAATTGCAACTGTGTCAATTGCCCAAAGTAATAATCGTAAAGCATTTACTCTAGAAATAGCAGCAAATGAAACAGAGCAATACAAAGCACAAATTCCCGAAAGCCCATATTTCGTAAAAGAAAAAATTCTTCAAATTTACTGTGGTGAAAAAGTTTTTGTCGAATGTGAAATTGCAAAAGATACAATTTCAACGATGAAAATAGTGGAGAAAAATGTTAATCCAAAACGAACTATTGAAATTGAATTTACACAGGATAGTCAAAATAGAAAAAGTTTAAATACAATGCTTGTAGTTAAGAATCCTTTTGACAAAAAATTGAATTATAATGCAATAATGCTTACTCCAATAAGCCAAAATTGGAAATCAACCAGTATAATTGCAATTCAACCAAAATTACAGAACTTTGAAACTTGGCCTCATAGTATAATTTCACTTGTATTAGAAAAATGGCGATTTGAAAAATAACAAATCCAACTACAACAGTTTGGCTCAATTGGGGTTTTAGGCAACCGAGTTTGCTAGAGCGAATTGATGAAGTAAACCATAAAGTTGGTTTTGTACTAGGTAGTTTGGTCTTAAATCGATACTTTTGATTTGACTAATCCTTACCTGAGGTCAAGCCAAGAGACCTTGTGCGACACTTTCAAAAAAAGTATAAGATGATAAAGATTTTAAGTACGATATTATTATTATTATTATTATTAATTTCAATAAATAGCCATTCACAGGAAAATGAGAAAATTTTTCATGGGAAATATTGGAATGAAATTAAATGTAAATGCCCTGACAATTATCAAATAAATGAAATTTCTAAATTGAAACATATTAAAAATCAATTTTATGAAAATGAAAAGGGTCATTTGTATATCAAAACACTTTCCGCCGGATATCCGGCGGAAAGTAGAAAAGACGAAGTTGGAATCGAATACTTTAGTAGTTCAGTCTCCCAAGAAATTGATGTAAAAACATTCAAAGGATTTGATGATAGTGGATGGACATACGCAAAAGACAAGAACAATATTTATTATGTTAAGCCAGATATTGCTGGAGACCATATTTGGATAATGAAAAAAGCAGACGTAAAAAACTTTAAACTTTTAAATACAATTTCTGATTTATTCGCAATTGATAAAAAACATATATATCATTTTGACGAAATATTAGTTGGATTTGACCCTAACAAGACTAAATTTAAAAGGAATAAAGAAGGAAAAATAATTGAATTATTTCAAGGGGAATTGAAATATAAAATTAGATAAGAAAGCGAACGCACAACAACAGTTTATCACAATCGGGATTTTAGAGAGCCCTGTTAGATCGAACAAAGAACGTAAACTCATAGGTTAGTTTTTACTTGCAAGTCTGGTCTTAAATCTATACATTTGATTAATCAAATTCCAAACCAAGCGCCAAGCCACGAGACGAAGTGTGCTATGCTTACCGAACAAATGCTAAAATAAAAACATGAAATTTATCTATGAAAATTTTGTTTGTGATACTGACGTTTTTTCTGATGGGGATAACTTGACTGTTCGTTTTTATGACAAAGAAAAAGAACACAGTGAAGAACAAATACATGACCTTGTAATAGTTGAACCAGGATATGGCTATATATGTTTAAAATTCAAAGGAGTAGAAGGGTTATTGAGTGGTTTTCTTGATGAAACTATTTTTTTGACCGATGAAATAATTTGTAAAGCAGTCGAATTTGTCGAAAATCTTTCACCAAAATCAAGTAGTGCTTACATTCCTCATCATATTCGTAGAGTTAGACTGACAAGTTATGTGGAATACAACGGAGAATATTAAGCCGTTTATTGTGATAAAACTCATAGAAATATGTCTAAATTTAGTTTTAAATAGATAAATTTCACAAGGATAATTGATGAGATTTAGTGGTAGAAAAAGTACAGAAAACAAAAGTGTTTAAGCGCAATTACTTCGTTTGTTCGCTCTTACAGGCTCGGTTGGGGTTTTAGGCAAACTATGAAGTTGGTTTTGTACTTGTAATTTAAGTCTCAAATCGATATATTTAGTTAGCCAAATTCTCAACAAACACAAATACAAGAGATATGAGTAGTAGTTTAACAAAAAATTGTAAATATGAACAAATTAATAATTATACTAATTTTATTTTCAAATTTAATTTATTCTCAAGATAAATACTTTGAAGGTAAAGAGTTGAATTGTCAAACCGATAACAAAGAAGCAAAAAAATTATTTGATTCAGGAATCAGAATATTACATTTAAATGAAAATTTAGATCCTAAATATTTAGCAATTAATACAGATATTTTCGCCAAATCAATTTTACAAGACAATAATTTTTGTGATTCATATTTCTTCGCAGGATATTTACTAAACTTACAACATAGATATAGAGATTCATATGCGTTTCATAAAGTGGCAGATTCATTATCAAAAAAGCCAGTATTTGTTTACAAACAAAATCTTGCTGCAATTTGTTTAAAGATAGAACATCCAAAGGAGGCAAGAAGATATTACGATGAAATTGTAAATTTTTTTCCAGAAAACAAAGAAGGTTATTATGGAATTGCTCTAACAAGTACAATGATTGGTGATGTAGATAATGGTTTAAAAAACATAAATATTGCAGAAAATAATTACGGAACTGAGGATAAAGATACTCAATTCCTAAAGGCGATTTTACTTACGTTGAACAATAAACATTCAGAATCAATTGAATATTATGAAAAAGTTGAATCTAGATTTTCAAAAGATGATTACTTTAACGGAAATTATTCACTTAGTGCATACGAAGTTGCCACATTAAGTAACGATGAAAAATTGCTTAAAAAAGCAAAAAAACTGTACGGCAAAGTAAAAGATAAGAGTAAATTGTCTGAATACATTAAATCAAAATTTGAAGATAAATAAACTACAATCAACACCTGTGACTGTTACAACCTTCATTTTCAAAAACTTCAAAAAACAACCTTTTTAAGTTCTTTTTTCTGAGAATAATCTTTTTGTTATTACTCAAAACCACAACCTTTTGATACATAAAAAATAAGCCTTTCAACATCAGAAACATTATTTTTAGAAGAGTTGAACGCTTTATTATGTTTACTTGGATCAAAGATTGAATCATCTAAAAACAAATAATAATTCTAAACTTGTGTTACAAGAGTAATAAACACATCACATTTCATAAAACCGATAATTAATAAGATACATTTAAAGTTGCTTAACATGTATCAGAAATAGGAGTCAAAGTATTAGCGGAATTTTTTCATAAAATTGCGAATACCAAATTCAAAATTATTCAAACCTACTTTAAAAGTTTATATTTGCATAAAAATAAACAATTCCCAAAAAATGAAAGATTTACTTCATAAGTTCGAAAATAAAAACCCCGAAATTATCTTCAACTGGAAAGATTCTGAAACCGAAGCTGAAGGTTGGACTGTCATCAACTCACTTCGAGGTGGTGCAGCAGGTGGTGGAACTCGAATGAGAAAAGGTTTAGATATGAACGAGGTTTTGTCATTGGCGAAGACAATGGAAGTAAAGTTTTCCGTTTCAGGACCTGCGATTGGTGGTGCAAAATCTGGAATTAATTTTGACCCGAACGATCCAAGAAAAAAAGGTGTTTTGCAACGTTGGTACAAAGCCGTTTCTCCATTATTGAAAAGTTATTATGGAACAGGTGGCGATTTGAATGTTGATGAAATTCACGAAGTAATACCAATGACAGAAGAATGTGGAGTTTGGCATCCGCAAGAAGGCGTTTTTAATGGACATTTCAAACCTACCGAAGCAGATAAAATCAACAGAATAGGACAATTGCGTCAAGGCGTTGTTAAAGTTATCGAAAACCCAAAGTTCTCCCCAGACGTAACAAGAAAATATACAATTGCAGATATGATTACTGGTTTTGGTGTTGCCGAAGCCGTGCGTCATTTTTATAATATTTATGGAGGAAACGTAAAAGGTAAGAAAGCAATCGTTCAAGGATTTGGAAACGTAGGTTCTGCAGCCGCATTTTACTTAGCAGAAATGGGTGCAAAAGTAATCGGAATTATTGATCGTGATGGAGGAATCATAAACGAAAATGGCTTTACATTCGAAGAAATAAAAATGTTGTTTTTGAACAAAGACGGAAATAAATTAGTTGCCAATAACATGATTCCGTTTGAAGAAATCAATCAGAAAATTTGGACTATTGGAGCAGAAATTTTCACCCCTTGCGCAGCATCAAGGTTAGTTACTCAAAGTCAAATTGAAGCCATGATTGCATCTGGTCTAGAAGTTATTTCGTGTGGTGCAAATGTACCATTTGCAGATAAAGAAATATTTTTTGGTTCAATAATGGAGAACGTAGATAGCAAAGTGAGTCTGATTCCAGATTTTATTTCAAATTGTGGAATGGCGCGAGTTTTTGCCTATTTCATGGAGAAAAAAGTGCAAATGACAGATGAAGCCATTTTTGCTGATACCTCAGAAATCATCAAAAATGCAATTGCAAAAGCACATTCGTTGAGTAATTCAAAAACAAATATTAGTGCCACTGCATTTGAAATAGCACTAAAACAATTGACATAATTTGACAACAATTCTCATTTTAATATTCATCATAGGCTATTTAGCTATCACGCTAGAACATCCGTTAAAATTGGACAAAACTGTTCCAGCATTACTCATGGCTTCCTTGATGTGGGCGCTTTTAGCCATCGGATTTCATTCGGGTTGGTTTTCAGTAATTGATACAAATGGTGTTGTTTTTAATATTTTAAATCCAAATCAAGAAACTCAAACAGAAGGATTTCATACCATTATAACGCATCATTTCGCAGCAACATCAGAAATTCTTATATTCCTAATTGGTGCCATGACAATTGTTGAGTTAGTAGATTTACATCAAGGCTTTGATATTATTAAATCATTTATTAAAACCAAATCAAAAGTCAAATTATTATGGATAATCGGAATCATTGGATTTTTCCTATCAGCAATAATTGACAATCTAACGGCCACAATTGTTATTATTTCCGTTTTACGAAAACTGATACCAAACAAACAAGAGCGAATTTGGTATGCCTCATTGGTAATAATTGCAACAAATGCAGGTGGTGCTTGGAGTCCAATTGGTGATGTAACTACAACAATGCTCTGGATTTCTAATAAAGTTACAGCAATTGGATTAATGAAATTTATGATTTTACCCTCAATTATTTGTTTTGTAATTCCTTTTATTATTGCCTCAAAATTAAAAATTTTTAAAGGAAATATTGAGGTTTTTGAAATTGAAAACACCAATGAAAATAAAATTTTAAGCAGCAAGAAAATGCTTATTGTGGGATTATTAGCCATAGTTTTTGTACCTATTTTCAAAACGATAACGCATTTGCCTCCCTATTTTGGTATGATTTTTAGTTTAGGAATCGTATGGTTATACTCAGAATTTATTCATCCAGAAGAAAATTTCGATAAATCAAATAAAAATTATTCTGTTCAAAATGCACTTTCAAGAATCGAAATTTCGAGTATTTTGTTTTTTTTAGGAATACTAATGTCCGTGGCTTGTCTTGAAAGTTTAGTTTTTGGAAATGTTAACAATCAGCAAGTCGGAACCTTGAGATTCGCAGCAGAATATCTATCAAATTTAATCCCAAACACCAACAGTGTCGTTATATTGCTAGGTTTTTTATCTGCAATTGTAGATAATGTACCACTTGTTGCCGCAACAATTGGAATGTTTACCCAGAAAATCGATAATCCCATGTGGCATTTTATTGCCTATTGTGCAGGAACAGGCGGAAGTATGCTCATTATCGGATCTGCTGCGGGTGTTGCAGCCATGGGAATGGAAAAAATTGATTTTATTTGGTATTTCAAGAAAATTTCTTGGCTAGCTTTATTAGGGTTTTTGGCTGGAATAATTTGTTTTTTATCAATCGAATATTTTTTAAGTTAAAATCAAATTTTCCAAAACAAACAATTTTAATTATATTTATACGTTTTTAAAATATAAATTCAATAAATGGCAATTCAAGTTCTTAATAAATTTTCAGACAAATTTGTTAATTCATCCGGTTCAGATAAAAAAAAATCGATTGTATTGTCGGTATTTTTATATGGTCTAATGCTACTTATTTTGTTTTTTATACGATTTTGGCCACCATCAAACATGGCAGAGTTAGCAGGCGGTGGAGGCGGTGGAGGAGTTTCTGTGAATTTTGGAGATTCTGATGCTGGCATGGGAAATAATTTTCAAAACGAAGAAAAAGTAGTGAAAAATCAGGCAAAACCTATACCAGTAAAAGAAATTCAAGAAGAACAAGATGTTATCGCCGAAGAAAATTCTAAAGACGAAGGCGTCGTTATTCCAAAAAAAATAAATGTAAAAAAAGTCAAAGAAGTTCTAATCAAGGAATCTAAACCAGTTGTCGTTACAAAAGCGGTAAAAGAAGTGCCAAAAACACCAGCAAAACCTAAGAATGATGCACTTTCAAATATTCTCAAGGGATCAAAAAGTGGCGATGGAAATGGAAAAACTGCTGGAAACCAAGGTTCTGCTAATGGAGGTTTGAATAATACAGGCTATGGTGCTGGTGGTTCTGGCGGAGGAACAGGTGGCGGAACAGGCACTGGAAATGGAACGGGCATTGGGCCAGGTTCTGGTTCAGGAACTGGTGGAGGCAGTGGTTCTGGAAACGGAAAAGGTTCTGGTTATTCTTTAGGAAACAGAAAAGCATTGAATAAACCATCACCAAGTAGCGAATGTAGTGATGAAACTGGTGTAGTTGTAGTTGAGGTAAAAGTTGATAAAACAGGTAAAACAATTAGTGCTTTTGCTGGAATCAAGGGAACTACAATTACTGCAAAATGTCTGAAAGAACAAGCAAGAATGGCTGCTTTAAATACAAAGTGGCAACCCAGTCCAGATGAGCAAGAAAGTCAAGTAGGAAAAATTATATATAATTTTGGATTGAATTAAATCTATGTAATATGATAAAAAAAGCCTTTAAATCAAGAAATGATTTAAAGGCTTTTTTACTATAATTTTTATATTAAGATTGAAACGCTGCTATCCCAGTTATATCTGCTCCAGTAATCAATAAATGAATATCATGTGTTCCTTCATAAGTCAAAACAGATTCTAAATTCATCATATGACGCATGATAGAATATTCGCCAGTGATTCCCATTCCACCAAGTATTTGTCTTGCTTCACGAGCAATATGAACTGCCATATCAACATTGTTTCTTTTTGCCATTGAAATTTGCGCAGTCGTTGCACGACCTTCGTTACGCAAAACGCCTAAACGCCAAGTTAACAATTGAGCCTTGGTGATTTCAGTAATCATTTCGGCTAATTTTTTTTGTTGTAATTGAGTAGCAGCAATTGGTTTTCCAAATTGGATTCTTTCTTTAGCATATCTCAAAGCAGTATCGTAGCAATCCATCGCTGCTCCTATTGCACCCCATGCAATTCCATATCGTGCAGAATCTAAACAACCAAGCGGTGCTCCTAAACCAGATTTGTTTGGTAACAAGTTTGATTTTGGAACCTTTACATTATTGAATACTAATTCTCCTGTAGATGAAGCTCTCAGCGACCATTTGTTGTGTGTTTCTGGAGTTGTAAAACCTTCCATGCCACGTTCAACGATGAGTCCATGTATTCTTCCTTCTTCGTTTTTTGCCCAGACTACTGCAATATCAGCAAAAGGAGCATTTGAGATCCACATTTTTGCTCCATTTAATAAATAGTGATCTCCTTTGTCTTTGAAATTTGTTGTCATGCCACCAGGATTTGATCCATGATCTGGCTCTGTCAATCCAAAACATCCCATCATTTCGCCTGTAGCAAGTTTAGGTAAATATTTCATGCGTTGCTCTTCGTTACCGTATTTCCAAATTGGATACATCACTAAAGATGATTGAACAGAAGATGTTGATCGAACACCAGAATCCCCACGTTCAATTTCTTGCATAATCAAACCATAAGAAATTTGGTCTAAACCAGCACCACCATATTGCTCAGGAATGTAAGGTCCAAATCCGCCAATATCCGCCAAACCTTTAATGATTTGTTTTGGGAATTCAGCTTTCTGAGCATACTCTTCAATAATTGGTGAAACATCACGCTTCACCCATGCACGAGCGGCATCGCGAACCATTTTGTGTTCTTCAGTTAACAAATCGTCAAGTAAATAGTAATCTGGAGCTTGAAATAAGTCTGGTCTCATTTTATGTGTATATTTAAATATATTTTGTTTACAAAATTATTTGCAAAGTTAGCGAAACAATTTCTAGAAAATGCTGAACAATTGTTATATTTTTCAGAAGCTCTTTCCTGCTGTTCGCTATATCCACGCCCAAAAGCGTGGGATATCACTGCCATCAGGGCTAGGGCTACATTTTTAAATAGAACTCTTTAGTAAGTTCAATATATTCGTTTGTGTATTCATGTCTATTAATTTCAATAACAATTTCGTTTGTACTAGAAACGGGCAATTCAAATCTTTTAAAGGCTAATAAACTTCTCACGATTGGAGTTGTATGTGAGCCTTTTACACGAGTAATTTGTATTGGAAAAAGTTCTACTTCGGCGCACAAATCTATAAAATTTTCTTCTTCTTTAAAAGGAATAATCACTGCAAAGATTCCGTTTTCAGAAAGTAATAAATCAGCAGCTTCTATCAATTGCTCAAAAGGCATAGCCTCTTGAAAACGTGCCAAATTTCTACTTTCATTATTGGTTTTGTAATCTTCTGAATAAAAAGGTGGATTACTAACAATTAAATCATATTCTTGTTCTGGCTCTTCAATAAATTCGTCTAAACCCGCATGAAAACAATATAATTTGTCAAACCATGGCGAGTTTTCGAAATTATCAGTTGCTTGTTCATAGGCTTTTTCATCTATTTCTAAAGCATCTATTTGTTCAGCGTTAGTTCGTTGTGCTAGCATCAAAGCAATAATTCCAGTTCCAGTTCCAATGTCTAAAACAGATTTAGGATTAGTATGAATTGGAGCCCATGCACCAAGCAAAACTCCATCTGTTCCAACTTTCATGGCACATTGATCTTGATTAACTATAAATTGTTTGAATTGAAACATTTTTGTAAATTTAATTATTATGGAGCCATTTTTAGAATTTAAAAATGATTTTACTTTTTTTAGAAAAAGTTTAAAACGACTTTAATATTAAAAAATCCCATTTCAAGTTCATGAAATGGGATTTTGTGTTTTAATAAAACATAAAGTATTATCCTAAAGCGGCTCTTTTAAAACCTGTAACCGTTACACCTACAGTTTTTGCATAAGCAGCAACGCTCATTGAACTATCTTTGATGTAATCTTGGTTTACTAAAGTATTATCTTTGAAGAAACGACCTAGTTTTCCTTTTGCAATATTTTCTATCATTGCTTCTGGTTTTCCTTCTTGACGAAGTAAATCTTTAGCAATTTCAATTTCTTTAGCAATTACGTCAGCATCTACACCAGCCTCGTCTAAAGCGATTGGGTTCATTGCTGCTGCTTGCATAGAAATGTTTCTTGCTGCTTCTTCACCGCCATCCACAATTGAAGACAATGCAGTTAGAGTAGCGATTTTGTTTCCAGAATGTATGTATGAACCTACAAATGCACCTTCTAATCTTTCGAAAGTTCTGATTTCTAGTTTTTCACCAATAACTCCAGTTTGCTCAATTAATTTATCAGCAACTGTAATTCCGTGGAAATCTGAAGCCAAGAATTCTTCTTTAGTTTTGAAGTTCAATGCTAAATTAGCCATTTCTGTTGCCATTTTTACAAAACTTTCGTTCATTCCAACAAAGTCAGTTTCGCAATTTAGTGTGATTACTACACCAACAGTTTTGTCTGCACTAACAACTGCAATTGCAGCACCTTCTGTAGATTCTCTATCAGAACGGTTTGCAGCTACTTTTTGTCCTTTTTTACGAAGGTTTTCGATTGCTAAATCAAAATCTCCATCAGATTCAACAAGTGCTTTTTTGCAGTCCATCATTCCTGCACCTGTCATTGTTCTTAATTTATTTACGTCCGCAGCAGTAATTGTTGCCATTTTGTTTTATATTTTAATTAGGTTATAAAAAAATTACGAATTACAAATTACGAACTACGTTAATAAAATTTCGTAATTGATAACTCGTAATTCGTAATTAATATTTACTCTTCTGTTTTAACTTCAGTTTCTGGAGTTGCTTCAGCAACAACTTCTTCAACTACTGCAGGAGCAGCAACTTCAACTGGAGCAACTTCTGCAACTGTTTCTGTTACTTCTTGTGCGTCATCAGATGCATCTGAAGTTCTGTTTGCTAAACCGTCAACAACGGCTGCCGTAACTAGAGTTAAAATTTTATCGATAGATTTTGAAGCATCATCATTTGCTGGTATAACATAATCAACCTCACGTGGGTCAGAATTTGTATCGACCATTGCAAATACTGGAATGTTCAATTTTTGTGCTTCTTTTATTGCAATGTGCTCTGCTTTGATATCTACTACGAACAATGCTGCAGGAAGTCTTGACATGTCTGCAATTGAACCAAGGTTTTTCTCTAATTTTGCACGAAGACGATCCACTTGAAGACGTTCTTTTTTTGACAAAGTCATGAAAGTTCCATCTTTTTTCATTTTGTCGATTGTTGACATTTTTTTAACTGCTTTACGAATCGTAACGAAGTTAGTCAACATTCCACCAGGCCATCTTTCTGTGATGTAAGGCATGTTACACGCTGCTGCTTTTTCTGCAACGATGTCTTTTGCTTGTTTTTTGGTAGCCACGAATAATATTTTTCTACCTGATGCTGCAATTTTCTTCATAGCTTCGTTAGCTTCTTCGATTTTTGCTGCAGTTTTATATAGATTGATAATGTGAATACCATTACGTTCCATATATATATAAGGAGCCATGTTTGGATCCCATTTTCTAGTCATGTGTCCGAAGTGAACACCTGCTTCTAGTAATTCTTTTACTTCTACTTTGTTTGACATTTTTTCTTAGTTTACGTTCTGTTGATTAGCAATGAATTTCAGATTTCAGATTTCGGATTTCAGATTTCAGATTTTTAAAAATCTAATTTCATCAATTAATCTCTATCTATTAAAATCAAAATCATTTAGATGCTAAACTAATTTCCTGCATGAGCGGGACAACAATAACATTGTTTTGAAATTATTTTAATTTTTGACTTATATAAAAATATAAGTCAGGCACTATTAACGTTTAGAGAATTGAAATCTCTTACGAGCTTTCTTCTGACCGAATTTCTTACGTTCCACCATTCTTGGGTCTCTTGTTAATAAACCTTCTGGTTTTAGGATTGCTCGGTTACCTTCGCCAACTTCGCACATTACTCTTGCAAGTGCCATACGAACTGCTTCGGCTTGACCAGTTGATCCACCACCATAAACGTTTACTTTTACGTCATAGTTTGTTACATTTTCTGTCATTGACATGGGTTGTAAAACTTTGTATTGTAAAGTTGCAGTTGGGAAATAGGTAGCAAATGGTTTTTTGTTAACGGTTATTTGTCCTGTTCCTTCAGAAACATA
>JANPDC010000053.1:0-74995 GCA_031431275.1 Bacteroidota bacterium | reverse complement strand
GTAATTTTCAAAATAAACAATTTTCCAATCATCAACATTTCCAGTAAAACCTTTGCTTTTTTGATTGTGTCTTGTAATTCTTTCCTTTAAATCCGATGTAAAACCAATATAAAATCGATTTTTTGATTCGCTAAAAAGGATATAAACAATAAATTCCATAAATTATTAAAATAAAAAAACTCCAACATTTCTGTTGAAGTTTTGTGGGCGATGAGGGGTTCGAACCCCCGACCCCCTCGGTGTAAACGAGGTGCTCTGAACCAGCTGAGCTAATCGCCCTATTCTATTTTTGTTTCTAACCCATTACCTCTTCCGACTTAAATCGGAATGCTCTGAACCAGTTGAAATAATCGCTTTAATATTTCTTTAAATAATTACTTCACTATTGCGAGTGCAAAGATACACTACTTTTTTAAATTCACAAGTATTATTTAAAAAAAATTATAAAATTTCTGCAACAACAAAAGTACTTCCTCCTATAAATATCATATCATTAGTAATAGATTTTGTTAAAGCATTATTGTAAGCATCTATAACAGAAACATATAAATCACCTAAAAGCCCATATTTCAAACACTTTTGTTGAAGTATTTTAGCGTCTAAACCACGAGGAATATTTGGTTTACAAAAATAATATTTTGCGTTTTTTGGAAATAAACCCAAAATGGAATCTAAATCTTTATCATTTACAACTCCGAAAACAAAATGTAATTGCTCAAATTTTTGCTTTTGAATTTGTTTTAATACAATTTCTAACCCATGTTTATTGTGAGCCGTATCACAAATTACCAAAGGATTTGCCATTAATTGTTGCCATCGACCTTGAAGGTGAGTGTTTTTTATGACATTTAACAATCCAGTTTTGATGTTTTCTTCAGAAATTTTAAATTCATTTTGAGATTGTAAAACTCTAATAGTTTGCATCACTGTTTTAATGTTCGAAATTTGATAATCACCCAGTAAAATCGATGAATAAACATCGGTAATCAAATCAGATGCAAAATGAATTTCTGAGAAGCAATTCTTTGCTTTAGAAATAAAAATGGGTTTGGTCTCGGCAACATATTCCCCAATTACAACTGGGATATTTTGTTTTATAATTCCTGCTTTCTCATTTGCAATCAATTCTAGAGTTGATCCGAGAAATTGTGTGTGATCCAATCCAATGTTAGTAATTACTGAAATTAATGGAGTTATTATGTTTGTAGAATCTAGTCGACCGCCCATTCCTACTTCAATAATTGCGATATCAACATTAGATGTATTGAAATATTCAAAGGCTAAACCGACCGTCATTTCAAAAAAACTCAAATCGTTTGACTCAAAAAATGTTTTGTGATTTGAAATAAAATTAACCACAAAATTTTCAGAAATTTCAACTCCATTTATTTTTATACGTTCACGATAATCTTTTAAATGAGGCGAAGTATAAAGCCCTACTGTATATCCTGATTCTTGTAAAATCGATGCTAACAGGTGAGATGTCGAACCTTTTCCGTTTGTTCCTGCCACATGAATGCATTTCAGATTTCTTTCAGGATTACCCAAATAGTTTGCAAGTAAAATGGTGTTAGTTAAATCTTCTTTATAGGCAGATTTCCCAACAGATTGATACATTGGTAATTGATTAAATATCCAATTAACCGTTTCCGAGTAGTTCATTTCAGTAAAATAATTAATGTAAATAAAATATTTTTCGCTTTTTTTAGTTTACTATTGTATAGAAAATATTTTTTTTACAAATTTGAAATATTTTTGTCAAATAATACTCAAAAATCATCAACAATATATGTTTAATTTCATTCAACTTCAAGCCGATACTTTGGCAAACGCAGCGGCTAATGGACTACAGATTGAAAAAATTGCCCCAAACACCGAAATTTCTGTACTTGGATTCATACTCAAGGGAGGATTTTTCTTAATTCCAATTGCTATTTTATTGTTTTATACTTTTTACATAATTATTGAAAGGTATCTGTACATTCATAAATCGGCAAAAATCGATGGAAATTTAATGCGTGATATTCGTGACAATCTCAATTCGGGCAATTTAGACCAAGCCAAATCAAATGCTGAAAGAGCCAATTCGTCCTCAGGAAATATTCTACGAGAAGGAATTTTAACCATCGGAAGACCTATTTCAGAAATCGAATCTAATATGGAACGAGCAGCAAATATTGAAATTGGACAAATGGAGCATAAACTTGGCGTTCTCGGATTAATTGCAGGAATAGCACCAACTCTGGGTTTTATCGGAACAATCTCGGGAGTTATCAAAATATTTTATAGCATTTCAGTTACCGAAAACATTAGTATTGGTAATATTTCGGGTGGATTGTATGAAAAAATGATCAGTTCGGGCTCAGGATTAGTTGTCGGAATCATTGCCTACAGCGCTTATCACTTATTTAACGGAAAAATTGATACCTTTTCGTTAACAGTTCAAAAACAAGTTTTAGAATTTGTAAACATAATTCAACGACCAAATGATAAAACGAAATAAAAGATTCCACGCCGAAGTTGCCACAAGTTCTTTGAGCGACATTATGTTTTTCTTGCTTTTGTTTTTTTTGATTATCTCAACATTAGCCAATCCAAACGTAATCAAAATGACTTTGCCCAAGTCAAAAATCAATGAAAAAACAAACAAACAATTCATTAGTTTGTCCGTCACTGAAGATAAAAAATTCTATCTCGACAAACAACCTGTTTCGTTCGAAGAGTTAGAAACACAATTAATGTCAAAAATTGGAACAGCAAAAGACCAAACAGTAATTGTTAGAATTCCGTTTAATTTACAAGTTCAAGATTTAGTCGATATTTTGCAAATTGGTGTGAAAAATAATTTGAAGTTTGTTATTGCAACGAGTCCAAAATAATTTTTTGAAGCCATTTCCAGCACTACATTTCAAGAAAACGGGCTAAAATACATTTTTCTAACACAAAAAACGAACTTCCGTTGGTCGTTGTTTTTTGCGAAGAAAACTAATTTTTTAGCCCGTTTTGCTTTCCATTTCGATCTGGGCTAAGAAGTTGGTTAAACTTTTTTGATTTCAGCGAAAAATAAGAGTTTTTGTTACAGATTTTAAATTTTTATAATTGCATAGCATCGCTACGGAGTTCTAAAAACTTAAAATATGGAGCAAAAAGACTACTTTGTAGTAAATCTGAAAAAGTTTAAACGACTTCTAATAGAAATACCAAACTATTACAATCAAAATTCAAATATTTCGTTATATTTAGACTATCAAAAACCCCTTTATGCAATTTACAGATAACAGAAACTTTTCTCGTTGGATTATAATTAGTTCGTCATTCATCATTGTACTTTTAATTTTATGGAATACCTATACTTTTTTTCAGATTTTCAAAAATGAAGAAAGACGAAAAATGCAACTTTGGGCAAATGCTCAAAAAACATTAATAAATGCAGATGTAAATGCAGATACAGCATTACCACTTGAGATTATTCAAAATGCTACAATTCCAATTATGGTTGTTGAAAACGATTCAATCATAAATTCAATAAACATTGATGAAAATATCATCAAAAACAAAAAACATTCCTACCAATTTTTACAAAAACTAAAAAATCAAAACGAACCTATTGTATATGAGTATTATTTCAAAAAGTACCACTATTTGTACTATGGTGATTCAGAATTACTCACAAAGTTAAAGTATTATCCAATCGCATTAGTCTTGATAATATTTTTGTTTGGAACCGTGGTTTATAATTTCTATAAAAGCACAAAATTAGCAACACAAAACAAACTTTGGGCAGGAATGGCTAAAGAAACGGCTCATCAAATTGGCACACCATTATCCTCACTTATTGGTTGGCTCGAAATTATGAAAGCAGATGATGTTGATGAAACCATGATTTTTGAAATCGAAAAAGATATTACACGACTACAAACAATAACAGATAGATTTTCAAAAATCGGATCAGAACCTGTACTAGAAAGTTGCGATATTGTTCAAGAAACCAAACAATCTTTTGATTATTTGCAGTCTAGATTTTCAAAACAAGTAGAATTTTCTTTCAGATCTCCAGATCAAAAAATAATCGTTTCGCTAAATCCTGCATTGCACAGTTGGACCATTGAAAATTTAGTAAAAAATGCAATTGACGCCATGAAAGGCAAAGGTAAATTAGATGTTTTAATTGAAAATGACGGAAAATGGGTTAAAATAAACGTAACAGATTCTGGAAAAGGAATTTCTAAAAATCAGTTTAACAAAGTCTTTGAAACAGGTTTTACAACTAAAAAAAGAGGTTGGGGTTTAGGGCTTTCGCTCACAAAAAGAATCGTAGAGGAGTATCACAAAGGAAAAATAAAAGTATTGAATTCAGAGGTAAATAAAGGAACAACAATGCAAGCGAAATTTAAAAAATCATAATTATCGATTTCTTGAAATTGTGGAATAAAACATTGCTTTTCTTTCCGTTTTATTTTTAGTCAAATACAAATCAACAAACTTTTTTTGTTCATTTGCTTGATCCAAACTATCAAAAAGAGATTTTTTAAAAGCAATTAATGTTTTAGTATTATCGGCACTTACTGTTCCGATTTCATAAATAAGACTTTCACATTTTTTTAGTTTTGTAAATGGTGCATTGATGCTTTGAAAAATTGTTTCATCAGTCGGAATTGGCTTAAATTGACGATTTCTAAACTCAATAAAATCATTAAATTCTGCTATTGCAACATTAAAAATCATCACAATTTTGTTTAAACTTTCAGCGAAATTGTTTTGGCGATTAACCAAAAGTTCTGTTTTTTTATTTGTGATTCTTTCAGCAATTAAATTATTTGTGACACCATTTTTTTCAATCCTTTCCAATGAAGATGCAATTTGCTCCATTGGTGAGGATTCTAAATACTTTATAATTTCAGATTCAAAATCAAAAATCATACTTGCGTTACTTGTTGCAATTTTGTTAGTAGCAAATTCTTGATTTGTTTTAATTAGTTTCGAAAATTGCCATAAATAATCAAAAGGGATGTGCGATAAAATTAATATTGATGGTTTTGTATTGAAGTACAAATCGTTTTGTTTTCGTGTATATTTTCCATTATTCACATATCCAGAACCCCAAGTAGGGTCAAAAAAACACCATTTGTTATTAATTTTTGTACCACACCAAGCATGAGCAACAGGTGCAATTACACCAAATTGCTTTACATATCCTTGAATTATTATAGTTTTGAAACCTAGTTTACTTGAAATATCATTGAAAACTTCTGCATAATCTATACAAACACCTTTTCTGTTTTGGAGAGCATTTTTTATTTTTTCTTCAGATGGAATTGCTCCGTTTTGAACATTCATGCTAGCAACATCATAACTAATATTAGAAGTTGTCCAAAAGAAAACAGCGCGAATTTTATCATTTTCAGATTTAAAATTAGCATTTATATAATTAGCAATTGACGAGGTTGTACGACAAGAATCCTTGGGGATTTGAGAAATTTTAGAATCAATTTTGTAGTACACATTTTGATTTTGTGCAAAAACTACAAAAGAAATGAAAAAAGTAAAAATTAATAATTTTCTCTTCATTTTTATATAGGATTGAATGATGTCCTTATAATTCCTTTTGAATTTGTAAAACTAATGCTTCAAATTCTTCTTTAGAAAGCGAAACTTTGTTCTGAAAACGCATTTCGTCCATTTCATTCAACGGAATCAAATGAACATGTGCATGAGGAACTTCGAGACCAACGACTGCCATTCCAACCCTTTTGCATGGAACCGCTTTTTCTAGAGCGATTGCAATTTTTTTAGAAAACAACATTAATTCAAGATACAAATCATTTTCGATATCAAATATTTTATTAATTTCTTGCTTCGGAATACACAAAGTATGACCTTTTGCATTTGGATTTACATCTAAAAAAGCCAAAAACTGATCTGTTTCGGCAATTTTATAGCAAGGAATTTCACCGTTTATTATTTTAGAAAAAATGGTCATTACTAGAAAAAATTATGGTTAAAATAAAAAATTTGCTAAAAGTAATCTTTCTAATCCCTCCAAATCTCTAAAATCTCGAATTTAATTATTCCACTTGGAACAGTAATTTCTGCAATTTCGCCCACTTTTTTTCCTAGTAAACCTTTGCCAATTGGAGAAGTTACAGATATTTTACCAGTTTTGAGATCTGCTTCGCTTTCTGCAACTAGTAAATATTTCATTTCCA
Organism: Bacteroidota bacterium; assembly: GCA_031431275.1. GTDB lineage: Bacteria > Bacteroidota > Bacteroidia > Flavobacteriales > Flavobacteriaceae > Flavobacterium. The sequence goes on along the minus strand of JANPDC010000053.1, from coordinate 68,789 downwards.
TTCCGTTGGTCTGATTTTTTATTTTTACATTAGATAATGCTAAAACTTTAGAAAAATCTAAGTTAGTTTCATCGATCAATCGAGCATTTGAATGAACTTCTTCAAGTTTAGCGATTCGCATTTCAAGCATTCCTTGTGCTTCTTTTGCAGCATCATACTCTGCGTTTTCAGATAAATCTCCTTTATCTCTTGCTTCGGCAATATCTGCTGATGCTTTTGGTCGCATTACTCCCTTGAGATGATCTAATTCATCTCTCAATTTCTTTAATCCTTCTGCTGTGTAATAAGATACTGCGCTCATAATGTATGTTTTATATAAAATAGAAAAAATCCCATGATCACGGGATTTCTATACTAAAATAGATTTTTTACTTTTTTTGAATAATTATATGTTAATCATATAGAATTCAAAATTAAATAAATTAAATTTGTTCTCCTACTACTTTTAATTTTTTTATTATGAAAAAAATAATTATTACGTTTTATTTACTTTTTTTCATGCTATCTTGTAATAAAAGCAAAGATACTATAACTCCGAATACAAATAATCCTTTTTTGCCCAATTATAGTTTTACTATAAATGTAGATTTGGATTTGCCTTCAAATAGTCAACTTACTTTTGCAGGAAACGGAATACGAATTCAGCAAAATGGAGTAGGCATTCGTGGGATTTTTGTATTCAATACAGGTACTGGATATACAGCTTTTGATTTGGCTTGCCCAAATCAAGATTTATCTACGTGTTCTACTATGACAATCAACGGAATTAATGGAGTTTGTCCATGCGACAATACTAACTACAGCCTTTATACAGGTCAAGCCGCAGGAAAACAATATCCATTAAAACAGTACAGAACCGAGGTAAACGGTTCAGTAGTGCGGGTTTTTAACTAGTCAATTTCACAAAACTGACTTTTGTTTCACAACAAAATTATTTGATTGTAATTCTAACAATTCAGTAGCGTTTCGTCGTTGCAAATCATACATATTTTTATCTTCAGAAATATCTTCATAAACCTTGTCGTGCATTGATGCATTCGTTTTTACAAGTAAACTTCGTTGGTATTTGTCTTGATCTAACAATGATTTTAATGCGGTTTCAGTATCCTCTAATTTAAAATCATATTCCCCTTTTGGAGATAATAATTTTGCAATAATTGGCGAAGTCTCGATGGCTAAAAACAGTAACATAATAAATAACGAAGGCAAAGATGGTAATTTGTTCAAAGCATTGATTCGCGCCATCAAACCATCGAAACCATCAATGATTGGTTGAGTTTCGGTTACTTTCTTCTCTAAATCGGCCTGTAATGTTTTTGTTTTCGCTTCTTTAATAGCAATTTTCGCCAAATTGCCCTTCATCAAAGTATCGAGTTCCTTTTTTGCTAAATTGTGTTTGTCGATTTTTTCTTTGAAAACAGGGCCTTTACCAAGTTTTTTTGTTCCAGCAGTTCCTTCGGCTTCGGCGATATAAGTTTCGTAATAGGCATTTACTTCTTTTTCTTTTTTAGAAATTTCTGATTTTAAACTATCGATTTCAGTTTTGTTTTTTTCTAAATCAGATTTGAAATAATTAGCAACTTCTTTTTTATTGATTAATGCCATAGCATTTTTCTCCTTCAATAAAACAGTATTGATTTCTTTTTCGAAAATTTTGATTTCTAAAGGCTTTGAAATTACAATTGCAATAATAATTGCTAAAGCAATTCTTGGAGTAGCTTGTCCAAATTCTGACCAAAAACCATTGGTTTTCCGAATAGTTGAAACAATAAAACGATCTAAATTAAATATTAATAATCCCCAAATAAGTCCAAAACCCATGGCAATGAATTCATTGTCAAAAACCGTAAAAAGCGCATAACTACTGGCTATAAAAGCCATAACGGCTGTAAAAAACACAGTAGCGCCAATTCCAGCAAACTTAGTTTGTTCGCCTTCGGAACAATTCTCGAGCAAATTTCTATCGGCTCCAGAACACAAAATAAAAAATTGTTTTAACATTTTGATTGAATTTTGATTTGATTGATATCTATTAGTACAAAACTCAAGCCAAAAGTTACAAAGTGGGGATGTTTTTTACAAATAAGTATTTAAAACCTTTAAAATTAATATGCTTGCGTTTACTCACTAACAAAACTTTATCATTTGTTTTTCAAACTTTAAACACATAAGTTTTCAAACTTTTAAAGTTCTTACTATCTTTGTAATCTAAAATCAGTTTAAATAAAAACAACTGAAATACGATTGAATAAATGAAACTAGACAGAAAAGAAATTTTAAAAGCACTTGAGACCATTACAATTGCTGGCGAAGGAAAAAATATGGTAGAGAGTGGAGCCGTTACAAATGTGGTCACTTTTGGCGATGAAGTTATTGTAGATTTAGTATTATCGACTCCTGCAATGCACATTAAAAAACGAGCCGAAGACGATATTCGAAAATTAATTCACGAAACTTTTTCAGCAGAAGCAAAAGTAAAAGTCAACATAAAAATCGAAGCTAAAGAAAATCCCAACGAGATCAAAGGAAAAGCAATTCCTGGAATCAAGAACATAATCGCAGTAGCCTCTGGTAAAGGAGGTGTTGGGAAATCAACAGTAACAGCAAATTTGGCGGTTTCATTAGCAAAAATGGGATTTTCAGTAGGCGTTTTAGATGCAGATATCTATGGTCCTTCAATGCCAATAATGTTTGATGTTGAAAACGAAAAGCCTTTGTCAACCACTGTAGACGGAAAATCAAAAATGAAACCTGTCGAAAGTTATGATATTAAAATCCTCTCAATTGGGTTTTTTACTGCACCAAGTCAAGCCGTAATTTGGCGTGGGCCAATGGCATCAAAAGCCTTGAATCAAATGATCTTTGACGCAGATTGGGGAGCACTTGATTTTATGCTCATTGATCTTCCACCAGGAACTGGCGACATTCATTTGTCAATCATGCAATCGTTACCAATAACAGGTGCAGTAGTAGTAAGCACGCCACAAGCCGTTGCATTAGCAGATGCTAAAAAAGGGGTGTCAATGTTTTTATCCGAGGCAATAAATGTTCCAGTTCTGGGAATAATCGAAAACATGGCATATTTTACACCAGAGGAGTTGCCAAGTAACAAATATTATATTTTTGGAAAAGAAGGTGCGAAAAATTTAGCATTAGATTTGCAAGTACCCTTTTTAGGAGAAGTTCCGATTGTTCAATCCATTCGCGAGGCAGGAGATTATGGTCGCCCAGCAGCATTACAAACAGGTTCTATAATTGAAACCATTTTCGAAGAAATTACCCGAAATGTGGTTCAAGAAACCGTAGCAAGAAATCAAACGCTTCCCGCAACAGAAGCCATCAAAATAACAACAATGGCTGGATGTTCAGCAGTAAAAAAATAAATACTTTAAATTTTAAATTCTTAGTCAATCTAAGAAATCTTAAAGTTTAAGAAGTCTAAAAATCTAAAAGAAAATGACAACAACTCAACTCAACGTAGAAGTCGAAAAAGCACTCGAAGAAATTCGTCCTTTCTTGAATTCAGATGGTGGTGACATTACATTAATTTCAATCGAAGACGGAAAACATGTAAAAGTTCGACTCGAAGGTGCTTGCACTTCTTGCAGCGTAAATCAAATGACACTAAAGGCTGGGGTGGAAACCACCATCAAGAAATTTGCACCACAAATCGAAACTGTAGTCAATATATTATAGATTTTTGGGCGTGACCACACTTCCGTAAACTACAGCGCGGTCAGGCTTTTCGTTACAAGTCCTCGCACTTCCTTCGTCAGGCTGTGGGCTTTTCACTTCAATCCTTCACGCAAACCATACATACACATAAAAATCATATTTTCTAACTTTGAAAATTTGTTGCTTTGCAACTTAGAAACTATAAAAAAATGATCGAAACAGACATACTCATTATTGGAGCAGGACCAACAGGACTTTTTGCAGTTTTTGAAGCAGGTTTACTTAAATTAAAATGTCATATCATTGATGCTTTGCCCCAACCTGGTGGGCAATTATCAGAATTATACCCAAAGAAACCAATCTATGATATTCCAGGATTTCCCGAAGTTTTAGCAGGGGATTTAGTCCATAATCTCATGGAACAATGCAAACAATTTCAGCCAGGATTCACATTAGGTGAAACAGCCGAAACAATTGATAAACTTGATGATGGCACATTTATAGTAACAACAAATAAAGGAACAAAACATCATGCAAATGCAGTAGCAATTGCAGGAGGATTAGGTAGTTTTGAACCTCGTAAACCATTAATACAGGATATAGAGTTCTACGAAAATAAAGGCGTAGAATATTTTGTAAAAGAGCCAGAACATTTCCGAAACAAAAATATTGTCATTGCAGGAGGAGGAGATTCGGCATTAGACTGGTCCATTTTTTTATCAGAAATTGCAAAATCAGTCACGTTAATTCACCGTCGAAATGAGTTTCGTGGGGCGTTAGACTCTGTTGAAAAAGTACAAGAACTCAAACATTTGGGCAAAATTAAACTCATCACACCAGCCGAAGTTGTCGGTCTAAATGGTTCAGAGCATTTACAATCCATAGATATCGATGAAAATGGAGCACATCGTAAAATAGAGACTGATTATTTTATTCCGCTTTTTGGATTAACACCAAAACTTGGAGCGATTGCAAATTGGGGATTAGAAATTGAAAAAAATGCTATAAAAGTCAATAATTCTCTAGATTATCAAACCAATATCGAAGGTATTTACGCCATTGGTGATGTCAACACCTATCCTGGGAAGTTAAAACTAATTCTTTGCGGTTTTCACGAAGCAACATTAATGGTTCAAAGCGTATACCAAAGAATGAATCCAGGCAAAAAATATGTTCTAAAATACACAACAGTTTCTGGTGTGGATGGTTTTGATGGAACAAGAAAAGAGGCCGAAAAAGCAGTTGTGAAGGCAATAGATTAGTACAATTTTAAAGAAGTTTTAGATTTGAGTAATGGAACAAGACATCACACTAAAAATAACCGACCGACAAGGCAAAACACACGAAGTGCAGGCCCCAACTGACATGAACATGAATGTCATGGAAATTGTACGTATGTATGAACTTGTAGAAGAAGGAACTATTGGCATTTGTGGTGGAATGGCGATGTGCGCATCTTGTCAATGCTATATTTTGAATCATATCGAAATTCCAGAAAAGTCAGACGATGAAGATGCCATGCTCTGGGAAGCATTTCACGTAAAAGAAAATTCAAGGCTAGGTTGCCAAATTCAAATTACTCCAGAAATTGATGGTTTGGAGTTAGAATTATCTCCAGAATAACTCTGAATAATAAGGTTGATTTTATTTTTTAGAAGTTGTAACCAAAAAATCTTTTAAATAAAATGGTTCAAAGTAAGCCACATCTTCGAATTGATTGTTTGTGAACTTTTCAAAACTCAACAAACTCATTTGGTTTGCAGAAGGATAAACAATATCATCAAGAAAAATAAAATTACTTTTTTTCAAAACCGTTTTGCATTTTTCGTTGCAATCTCCCACAAAATAAATCGTTTCAGAAATTTCTGCAAAAGAATTTTCATCAATAACTTCGGCTCTAATTTCACGGATTTTCAGATGATTTGAATCAAAAATAGCAGAGTAAACTTCCATTCTTCTTGCATCAATCATAGCAACGATTTTAGCGTTTTCTATTGAAACTCTTTTAGCTAAAACTAGCAAAGTATCAATAGAAATTAGCGGAATATTTAAAGCAAAACATAATCCTTTTACAGCTGAAACACCAATTCGCAGACCAGTGTAAGAACCTGGACCTTGGCTCACAGCAACAGCAGAAAGGTCGTTGAAGGTTAAATTTGTTTCCTTCAAAATTTCTTCAATAAAAACGTGCAGTCTTTCTGCATGTGAATAGCCAATTTCTGCAATTTCTTTGCATAGAATTGTTACACCGTTTTTTGATATAGAAACCGAACAATTTTTGGTTGCTGTTTCAATATTGAGGATATATTTCAAGAAATTTTAAATTTTAGATATTATAATGTTTAATAAACGGAGATGTAATTTAAAGATTATTTTTTATCTTCTGCTTTAACTTTTACTTTGTCTCCAGATTGCAAATCTTTAGTAACCGTTGTATATGGTCCAGTAATTACAATATCACCTTTTTTCAATCCTTCAATTACTTCAATATTACTATCATCTTGTATTCCAGTTTTGATTATTTTGATTTTTGCTTTATTCCCAACCTTGACAAAAACGCATTCTAGTTTTTTGTCTGACTTCGGTTTCATTTTTTCTTCTCCTTCATCTTTGATATCAGTAATTTTCACTGCTGCAGTATCAGATTTTATTACAACCGCACTAATAGGAACTCCAATTACTTTACTTTTTGTTTTTGTTATTATATCAACAGTTGCTGTCATTCCTGGTCTAAAAGGAGAAAAATTAGCAGGTTTACCAACTAATATATCAGCGTAAGAATCTTTTACAATTCTAACTTTTACTTTAAAATTTGTAACCTGATCAGCCGTTAAAGTAGCATTTGCGGAATTCGAAATACTAGTTACAATACCTTTAAATTCCTTTTTTAGATAAGCATCAACTTGAACTTTAGTTTCATCACCAATGCTGATTTTTACAATATCATTTTCATTAACATCTACTTCAACCTCCATATTGTTGAGGTTCGCAACACGCATAATATCCGTACCAGTCATTTGCTGGGTTCCAACAACCCGTTCTCCCATTTCTACAGTAAGTCCAGAAATTGTGCCGTCTGCAGGAGCATAAATAGTAGTTCTCCCAAGATTGTCTTTTGCCTCATTAACGGTAGCCGATGCACTTTGAACATTAAAATATGCAGCATCTTTTGACGCTACCGCTACTTCATAAGTTCCAACTGACCGATCCCATTCTGATTTGGAAATGATTCCTTTATCAAATAAAACTTTACTACGATCATAATTTGCTTTTGCTTCTTTAAAAGAGGCATCAGCTTGACTCAAACTCGCTTTTGTTCCAGAAAGATTTGACAGAGATCGATTTAATCCAGAAGTATATAAATCTGGATTTATTTTCACAAGTAAATCACCTTTCTTTACAATCTGACCTTCTTTAACGGCTAAAAGTGTAATTTCACCAGACACTTCTGATGATATTTTTACTTGGATTTCTGGTTGAATTTTTCCAGTTGCAGAAACGGTTTCAACAATTGTAGATTCACTTACTGTGGCAAACTCCACTTCAGTAGATTTATCGTTATCGCCCAGTGAACCTGATTTTTTCAGAAATACTAAAAGTGCAATTATACCTACAACTATTGCTAATAAAATAAAAATTCTTTTTTTTGACATGACTTTATTGTTTTTGGATAATTGGAATTCCGAAATATAATTCTACTATTTTGATTTTAAAGATATAATCATACTTAGTTCTCAAAACTTCAGATTGTGCATTTGTGTAGAGCGTTTGTGATTGATTGTAGTCAAATGAATTCATCAAGCCAACATCAAAACGATCTTTTGCATATTGAAATGCTACTTGACGAGACTCTAATGAAATTTTTGCGGACTCAAAAGCGTTCATAGCCCCTTTTGCGTTAGAGTAGGCAGTGTAAACATTTCTTTCAAGGTCTAATTCAGTTTGCTTTTCTGCAATTTTAGATCGATCAAGAGCAATTTTAGTTCTTTCAACATTGTTTCGAACAGAAAAGCCATTTAGTATCGGAATGTTGAGTTGGATTCCGAAAGAATTCCCTTTAAACTGACTAAATTGATCAAAAACAGGATCAGCATTCCCAAGAACTGGGGTGAAGTTTGGTTGAACAACTAATTGACCAGTTCCTTGAACTACGCCAATTGTTGAAAAAGGATTCGTTGTATTTGGAACCGCTCCAACAACTTGTTGCGCATATCCAGCTCGAGTTGAAAAACTATAAAATCCACTTAGTTTAGGTTGATATGCTCCTTTTGCAATTACAACATCTTTTTCGGCTAAAGCCAAATTTGATTTAGCAATTTTTAGTTCAATACGCTCTGCTTTTGCCTTCTTTAGAATTGCTATCGGATCTTGAATCATCACTTCACTATTCTTAGTTTCAGCAACAATGGCGTCTACATCAAACTCTTGAAAATTATCTAATTGAAGTAATTGTGCTAAACTCAATTTCGAGATTAAAAGTGCATTTTCTGCAAGAATAACATTTTGTTTGTTTGAGGCCACATTTGCTTTTATATCCAATAAATCTCCTCGTGGTATTGAACCAGCATTTACTAGTTCTTGTGAACGAATCAATTGTTTTTCGTTAGCGGCAAGCTGCTCATTTTGAACTTTTAGATTTTCTTTATTAAAAAGTATTTGAAGAAAAGCATTGGCAACATTCAACGAAATGTCATCTTTCATTTTTGATAATTGAAATTGTGAAGCCACAATTGCGAGTTTTGAACGTCTCAAACGATTTTGATTTTGCAATCCATCATAAATTGTTATTCCAGCGTTCAGTCCAAGAGACGTGTTTTGAGTAGTTTGATTTTCTAAAATTCCTGTTGTAATATTTTGATTCAAACCAATATTCCAAGCTTGAGTTCCATTAGCATTCACTGTTGGTAAAAAAGCACCAAATGCAGACTTCTTTTCGATTTCGGACAGTTTAACATCTAATTCTGTTTGCTTGATAGAAATATTATTCTTCAAAGCATAGTTTACACACTCTTCTAAAGTCCACTTTTTAGTTTGGCAGAAAGAACTAAAACCAATGAACAGGAATGAAATAAATAATAAATAATTTACGATTGTTTTTTTCATATGAATTATAAAGTGCGAATTTACAAATTTTGAATTTAAATTTCACATATTTATAATTAGAAGATGAAAGGTTTATTTTGTTACAAAAAAATTAAAAAAAATGTCTTGAAATGAAAATACAAGAAAAAACATTACAATGTTTTAGAATAAAATGTATTTTTGATTTTATAAAAATATATTTTTTGAAATGAACTGGGAACAACTATTATCTTTAAAACGCCAAGGCGATACAAGCAAACGATTACGAAAAGAACAAGATGACACACGTTTGGGTTTTGAAGTTGATTATGATCGAATAATTTTTTCGGCCGCCTTTAGAAGTTTGCAAGATAAAACCCAAGTGATTCCGCTCTCAAAAACGGATTTTGTGCACACTCGATTAACACATAGTTTAGAAGTTTCTGTTGTGGGTCGATCAATTGGTAGACTGGTTGGGAAAAAAATAATTGAGAAATATCCGCACTTGCAAACCATACATGGTTATGAGTTTAACGATTTTGGAGCCATTGTTGCAGCAGCATCTTTAGCTCACGACATAGGAAATCCACCTTTTGGACATTCTGGTGAAAAAGCAATAGGAGAATATTTCTCAATAGGCAAGGGGCAACAATTTAAAGAACATTTGACAGCCAAGCAATGGCAAGATTTAATCGATTTTGAAGGAAATGCTAACGGATTTTCAGTTCTTACTGCTTCAAGACCAGGTGTTACAGGCGCACTTAGACTTACTTATGCCGTTTTAGGCGCGTTTATGAAATATCCAAAAGAAAGTTTGCCCAAAAAACCAACCAATAAAATTGCGGATAAAAAGTATGGCTTTTTCCAAACAGATGTAACTTTTTTTCAAGAAGTTGCTTCAGAACTAGGAATGATTTCTAACAAATCTCAAAATGATATTGGTTTCGAACGTCATCCACTTGCTTATTTGGTCGAAGCCGCTGATGATATTTGTTATACAATTATAGATTTCGAAGACGGAATGAATCTTGGATTAGTTTCAGAAGATTTTGCTCTAGAATATTTAATAAAACTAGTTAAAGATTCAATAGATTCTAAAAAATATAACAGTTTAAATACAAAAGAAGATCGTATTAGTTATTTACGTGCACTAGCTATCGGAAGTTTGATAAACGATGCCGTAAAAGTTTTTATTGACAACGAAGAATTAATACTTACAGGAAACTTCCCTTATTCTTTGATGGATAAAAGTAAATATAAAGCACAAATGGACGATATCATTAAATTGAGTGTCAAAAATATTTATCAATCAAGAGAAGTAATTGAAAAAGAAATTTCGGGTTATCAAATAATTAATACCTTGTTAGATAAATTCATTACGGCTTTTAACAACAATCACAACAATTGTTCTACTAATTATGATGATTTATTGATGAAAATCCTACCAGAAAAATACAATTCTAGAAAAGAAAGTTTATATGAAAGATTGTTACACATTTGCCACTTTGTATCAATGCTAACCGATGGAAATGCATTAATTTATTACCAAAATGTTTCTGGAAAGATTAGCTAAATTGTTAATTATTAAATGTTTATTTGATTTTACAATTTATTAATATAAATTTGTTATATAAACTTTGAAAACTATGAAAAAATTTACACTACTATTTATTCTTTTTATATCAATTACTGGGTTTTCTCAGGATGTAAAACAAAAAATTCAATCGTATTTAAATACGAATTATCAAAAACTAGGACTAACTAGCCAAGATATTAATGATTGGTATATTCAAAGCGAAGGCGATTCGGATATGACTAAGATTAATAATTATTATGTAATGCAGCGTTATAATGGGATTGACATTTTTAGAGCTAATACAAATTTCTCTTTTAAAAATGGCGCAATCATAAATGTAGGAAATAGGTTTTTATCCAACGTTTCTTTAAAAGCAAATACAACTTCTCCAACACTATCTGTTACAGAAGCATTGACAAAAGCATACATAGGGCTAAATCTAGTGAACTCAGAATTGTTTTCGGTATTACAAAACCCATCAATCAATAAATATGTTATTAGCAATGGACTCTCTCTAGAGCATCCTGTTACTGCTGAATTGGTATATCAACAAACCAAAGAAAAAACATTAAAATTGGCTTGGAGTTTTGATATTGAAACACCAAACCATTCACATCTATGGAGTATCAGAATTGATGCCGTTGATGGTAAAATTTTGGAAAAAAACGATATGGTTATTTCTTGTAGTTTTGAATCTACTTCCTACAAAGCAAAAAAAAACATAGAAAGTAAATTTACTTCAAATTTTTATAAAAATAATGAAAGTGTGGTTTCTGCTCAAGTTCTTGGAGGTTCATATAGAGTGATACCGTTCAATTATAGTAGCCCCGATCATTCCCCTTTTCAATTAATTTCAAACCCTGAAAACACTTTGGCTTCACCAAATGGATGGCACAATTCAAGTATTACAATAGGTGGTAATACAGCATCATTAAAATATACTATAACAAGAGGAAACAATGTTTGGGCTAAAGATGATTTTACTGCATCAAATACTTCAACTGGTTCAAGTCCAAATGGAGGAGCGAGTTTAAATTTTGATTTCCCTTATGGAGGAATTTCTGCAGTACCTAACACTTACATTAGTGCGGCAAATACAAATTTATTTTATATGAATAACATATGTCATGATATTTGGTATCAATATGGCTTCAATGAATTAAATGGTAATTTCCAAGCCAGCAACCTAGGGCGAGGTCCGTCAGGTGCTTCAAGTGGGGCAAATGACTTTGTTTATGGAGATGCCCAAGATGGAGGTAATAATCCGAAAAATACAGATCCAGCACAACCTGCTAACAGGAATAATGCAAATTTTTCAACGCCAATTGATTCAGGGACTACTACAAGTAATCCTAGAATGCAAATGTTTATTTGGGATACAGATAATCAGGTACCAAAGCCATTGTTTGTGATATCGCCAGCATCAATTGCAGGGAATTATAAAAGTGTACAAAATAGTTTTACTGCAGGTCATGTCGATTTGCCTGTTTCGCCTGGGTTTTTACAATCTGATTTGGTTCTATATAATGATGGAACAGCGGATATTGGGCAAACTGATAATGCTGATGCTTGTGGTCCAGCAGTAAATGCTTCTGCATTAAATGGGAAAATAGCACTAATTAGAAGATCAAGAGCTTCAACCGCAGTTCCTCCTCCTGCGACTGCACCATGCCCTTTTACTGATAAAGTTAAAAACGCTCAAGATGCAGGAGCAATTGCAGTTATTATTATGAATAATATTTATCCAACTGCTACAGATGGAACTGTTCCGAATGATCCTGCTACAGGTCTTCCATTTGACATCGCAATTGGTATGGTTGGAGCAAATGCCGCAATTACAATTCCTGCGATTGGAATTTCGAAAATTAAGGGAGATATACTTGTAAATCAAATGGCAACAACTCCAGTTAATGTTAAATTACAGTTGCCTCTAGGATGGATGCCTTTTGTAGCCACTGATGGAGATTTTGACAATACTGTCATAGCCCATGAGTACGGTCATGGAATTTCTTCAAGATTACAATCTGGAAGACTAAATAACTCATGTTTGTCAAATTACGAACAAATGGGTGAAGGTTGGTCAGATTTCTTCGGATTGATGTTGCAACTAAAACCTGGTGATACAGGAGTAATGCCAAGATCTATAGGTACGTTTGTTGAGCATGATTTAGTTACTGGTCCGGGAATACGCAGATTTCCTTATTCAACTGATATGTCAATAAATCCAAAAACTTTTGCAAATAGTAACATCGCAATTCCAGCAGATCCTGCGGATACGGGTTATAGATATACCATTGGAGAATTTTGGGCAACTGTCCTGTGGGATTTAAACTGGGCATACATTGCGAAATATGGCTATAATGATGATAAATATACCGGTACTGGTGGTAATAATAAATTGATGCGTTTAGTACTTGATGGAATTAAACTTCAAGGTTGTGGTCCATCAATTGTTGCAGGAAGAGATGCATTAATTGCTGCTGACCAAGCAACAACAGGAGGCTTAGATAAGTGTATGATTACAGAAGTATTCAGAAGAAGAGGTGTTGGTCTTAATGCAAGTTCAGGCAGTAGTGATGATTGTGGAGATCAAGTAGAAGATTTTACTTCTTTTGTGGGTTGCGAATTACTAGGTACGAATGGTTTTGGTTTAAACAATAGTGATATTAGAATTTATCCCAATCCAACTAACGGTGAATTTAATGTGAAAATCAATCAATTTACTGGTAAAGTTAACATTCAAGTAGTTGATATAAATGGTCGTCTTATTTTGGAAATAAAAGATGACAACTTCAACACTGAAAAAACAATTGATTTATCTGGTTTTCAATCTGGAGTATATCTTGTTAAAGTTAATAATGAAGAGGTAAACTTTACACAAAAAATTATAAAAAAATAACCCTTTATTAAAACAATATAAATCTCAATCGAAAGATTGGGATTTTTTTGTTTTGAGATGAAAATTATTGAAATTAAAATACCTTCAACTTCCACTTGTTTTTAAAATTATTTGTTATCAATCAAAATTTCTAAAACTATAGATTCGATATTTAAAATAATCGATCAAGACTATCTCTAAAAAAGTAATTTTTAAACAAAAAAGTCAATTTAAACTATATTAAACAAATGTTATAATTCAGGTTCCTTTGTTTTATGATGATTTTGTTCATATATTTACGCAAAATATTAACTTTATACGTTAAACCATGAAAAAAAATCTATTATTAATTTTTATTTGTTTTTTGATGACATCTATTTGTTATTCACAGTTCAAGAAAACAAATAAAAATAAAACAACAAAATTTGAGAAAAAAAACTTAGTTTACAAATCTCAAAAACCTACTAAAGAAATCACATTGTTGAGAAAAAAACATGTTGATTTTTTGAAAAACAGCCCATTTAAATTGACTAAAAATTATACAAAAAAGCAAAATTTTGCTCAAGGTTTGATGCCAAATAATTATTATCAAAACGAGTGGGAGTTGACAATGAGTCCCTCACAAGGAAGACCTATTACCGAAAACTTGGATTTAGTTAGAAAAGATCTTGAGGCTAAAAGACAGTTATCTTTGACTTCAAGAACCCCTGGAGATGCTAGTGACAACAATTGGGTGGAAAGAGGTCCTACAAATGTTGGAGGTAGAACAAGAGCGGTTATGTTCGATCCAAATGATGCTACAAATGAAACAGTATTTTCAGGTGGTGTGAGCGGAGGATTGTGGAAAAATACTAATATATCAAATCCAAATTCTGTTTGGACAAGAGTAAATATTCCGGAAAACTTGGCGGTATCTTGCATTACTTATGATCCAAATAACACAAATGTTTTTTATGTTGGTACAGGAGAATCTTATGTTGGAGGAGATGCGAATGGCGATGGACTGTGGAAATCAACAAATGGAGGTAATAGTTTTTCAAAAGTTTTTGGAGGTACAGGATCAACTGTATTTCAGGCGGGAACGATGACCGTTGCCTCTCCAGCAGCACTTGCTGGAAGTTTAACTTTTTTATCAACTACTGGTTTCGGAACACAACTAACAGCAAATTTACCAGCAACAGGTTCTGTTGGAGTGGTGTTAGCCGATGATGGAACTGGAGCAAGTTCAGAGGGATGTAGTGCGTTTACAGCAGCGAATGCAACCGCAATGAACGGGAAAATCGCCTTGATAAGGAGAGGGACTTGTGCTTTTGTTATAAAAGTTAAGAATGCACAGGATGCTGGTGCCATAGGTGTAATAATCATAAATAACACACCAGGAAACCCAATTGCTATGGGTGGAACAGATGCAACTATTACTATTCCTTCCGGAATGGTAAGTCAAACTTCAGGCAATCAATTGGTTTCGGCACTAACACCTGGTCCATTAAATGTGATATTAAATCCAGACCTTCCAGGAAGTTTTTCAGGAACGATTGTTAATGGTGTTCAACACATAAATGCTGTTAAAGTAAGGAATAATGGGGGAGTTTCAGAGGTTTACATCGCAGTTGGAGATGTTAATTATAACATTTCTGGTGCAAACGTTGGGGGGTCTAGTTATGGTCTTTATAAATCTGTTGATGGTACAAATTTCAATGAGATTTCTTTACCACTAACTGCTAACAATAAAAAACACAGTCCAAATGATATTGAGATTGGAGCAGATAATAAAGTTTGGGTTTCAACAACGAGTAGTGCTATATTTAATGTTGGTGGAGGAAAAGTATTTTCGTCAACTGACGGAACGAATTTTGTTCAAAAATTTGTAGTTCCAAATGGTGATAGAACTGAAATTGCGGTATCTAAAACGGATGCGAACAAGATTTATATTCTTGCTGAACGTCCAGGACAAACCCCTGAGTCTACAATTATAAAAACCACAGATGGATTTACTACCACCTCTACTATTGCATTGCCAGTTGATGCTGACACTGCAGACAGGATGGCTGTTGGTTTTACAGGTCAACAAGCATCGTATGATTTATTACTAGCAATTAATCCAACAAACGATGAAAATATTTTCGTTGGAGGTATAGATTTATTTAAAACAGTTAATGGTGGTTCATCTTGGAGTCAAGTTTCTCATTGGTATGGAGGTTTTGGCTATCAAGAGGTTCATTCTGACCAACATGTTTTAACTTTTGCAAACAATAATTCAAATAAATTATTAGTTGGTAATGATGGAGGGGTTTATTATTCTAGTGACGCTGGAACTATAACGCAATCAAGAAATCTTGGGTTTAATGTGACTCAATTTTATAGTGTTGCAGTCGCTCCAACAACAAATGGTTTAGCGGGTGATAATTTTGTTGCTGGTGCACAAGACAATGGATCGCAAATGTTTTTGAATGCAGTTCCAAATGCAGGTCCAAGTAATGAAGTACAAGGTGGTGACGGTGCAATTTGTTTATTTAATCAAAACACAGGCACAACAAACAGATACAGAATAACAAATTATGTTTTTAATGATAATACTAGGTTATACAATTATAACACTGGTGCAACGATTCAACTTTCGGATAACATAACAAATGCGGGACAATTTATATGTCCGATGGCTTTAGATTCAAAACTTAATATATTATACAGTGATTTTTCTGTTACAACACCAACAGCAATCTCTCAAATAAGAAGATATACAAACATTAAAGGACCTACAGTAGTTAGAGCCAATTTAACAAATGCATTATTAACAAATAGTCCAACTGCTTTTGCGGTCTCAAAATATACGACCACTTCAACAGTTTTATTAGTGGGGACAAGAAACGGTAAATTACTACGAATTTCAAATGCTGATAAGTTAACAACTTCTGCGACACCACCAACTTGGACAGATATTACATCCCCAACTTTTATAGGTAGTGTTTCTGATGTTGAATTTGGAAGAACTCAAGGGGAGATTTTTGTAACTTTTCACAATTATAATGTACCAAGTATTTGGTATACAAATGATGGTGGAACCACTTGGGAAGACAAAGAAGGAAATTTACCAGACATTCCTGTAAAATGTATTTTGCAAAATCCATTGAACGCTAACGAGGTTATCATTGGAACTGATTTAGGAGTTTGGTATACAAATAATTTTGATGCAACTTCACCAATTTGGAATCAATCATACAATGGGATGAGTAACGTGAAAGTAACAGATTTAGATGTTAGAAATGATAATGCAGTTTATGCATCAACTTATGGAAGAGGTGTTTTTTCTGGAGTGTTTACGGCTACCTCTCTAGCAACAAACTCATTTGGAACAAACAACGATGCAATCAAAATTTATCCAAATCCAACCAACGGTCAAATTAATGTAAAAATCAATCAGTTTGTTGGTAAAGTAAAAATTCAAGTTTCTGATTTGAATGGTAGATTGATTAAAGATATAAATGATGATAATTTCAACATAGAAAGAACAATTGATTTGACGGGTTTGCAATCTGGAGTTTATCTTGTAAAAGTTAATAGCGAAGAAGCAAACTTTACTCAAAAAATTATTAAAAACTAAATTTAATAATTTTTATAATATAATTTTATTCAAAAAATGCAGTTCAACTCGAACTGCATTTTTTTGTTAGAAACAAAATAAATTCTTGTTGATTTGAAAATTATAAACTACATTTAATTTTTAAAACCGATTATACTCAAAAAATGAAAAAAATCATAATACTCTCTATTTTTGCAATTAGTTTTTTAATCAACTCGCAGGCACAAACTAAAAAAAAAATAATGCCAGAAACAATCAAGACTCCATTTGTTTGGGAAGGAGCAAACCTCTATTTTTTGCTAACCGATCGTTTTAAAGATGGCAATTCAACCAAGCAAATTTTTTTTAGCAGAACAAAAGAAACAGGAAAGTTGCGTGGTTTTGAGGGAGGAAATATTAGAGGAATTATTCAAAAAATTGATGATAATTATTTTACAAATCTAGGCATAAATGTAATTTGGTTAACGCCTATTGTAGAACAAATTCATGATGGTGTTGATGAAGGAACCGGAACTACTTATGGTTTTCACGGCTATTGGGCAAGAGACTGGTCTGCCATTGATCCAAGTTTTGGAAATAAAAAAGATTTAGCAGTTATGGTTGAAAAAGCCCATGCAAAAGGTATTCGTGTAATGCTTGATGCAGTAATTAACCATACAGGACCAGTAACTGAAATAGATACAGTTTGGCCAGAAAATTGGGTAAGAACTGGGCCGCAATGCAAATATGATAATTTCAAAAACACAACGGAGTGCACTTTAGTTGCTAATCTTCCTGATATTAAAACAGAAAGTTCAATCGAAGTTAGTTTGCCTGATTTTTTAGTAACAAAATGGAAAAAGGAAGGAAGATATGAAAAAGAAATCGCTTCAATAGATTTGTTTTTCAAACGAACAAAATATCCAAGATTGCCAAAGTATTATATCATGAAATGGTTGACCGATTACATAACAGAATTTGGAATTGATGGATACCGTTGCGATACTGTAAAACATACCGAAGAACTAGTTTGGAAAGATTTTCAGATTCAATGTCAAATATCTTTTGATACTTGGAAAAAAAATAATCCTACAAAAGTTCTTGATAATAACAAGTTTTATACAATCGCTGAAGTTTATAATTATATAATTAATCACGGAAAAATCTTTGAGTTTAGTGACAGAAAAGTCAATTATTACGAAAATGGATTCAATGCCATGATCAATTTTGATTTCAAATGGAATGCAAAAGAAAATTATGAAACCATTTTTTCACATTATTCAGATAAATTGAACAATGATTTGAAAGGCTTTAGTGTTTTGAATTATGTCTCATCTCACGATGATAGTGCTCCGTTTGATGGAAAACGAAAAAAAACTTTAGAAGCAGGAACAAAATTGTTACTCTCGCCAGGAATATCTCAAATTTATTATGGTGATGAAACAGCCAGAAGTTTGGTTGTTGAAGGAACTGAAGGTGATGCAACTTTACGTTCAAATATGAATTGGAATGATATAAAAACAGACCCTGAAACTCAAAAAACTTTGTTACATTGGCAGAAATTAGGTCAGTTTAGGAAAAATCACCCGTCGGTTGGAGCCGGAATTCACAAGCAGATTTCAACAGGTTCGGATTATATTTTTACTAGAGTTTTTACAAAAGGAAAATTTAACGATGTTGTAGTGGTTGGACTTGATTTACAAATCGGGAAAAAAGAAATAAATGTTGATAATTTATTTGCAAACGGAACAAAATTGAAGGATGCTTACTCAGGAAAATCGGCAGTTGTAACCAATGGAAAAGTTTTAATTGATTCTGATTTTAGTATCGTACTTCTTGAAAAATAAAAATTATAAACCTTCAAATATATTTTCTTATGATAAAAAAACTACTTTTTTTAGTATCATTTTCTAGTGCTGTTCAAGCACAATTTATAGTTTCACCTAATCCATTTAACATCAATAGTGGAACCATCACAATTACCTATGGATCTTCTGGTAACTATACACTATTTGATCCAATGAATGATCAAAATCTATATTTATATACTGGGCTTGAGACAGATGGTGTTGCTTCGACTTGGGATTATCATGATAATTTCATGAATACAACGACTCAAACTCCTTTAACATATAATGCAACCCTTGGCTATTATGTTGCCACTCTAAATATAGGGACAAGAAGTTATTTGCAAGAACCTTCACTTATATCTACAACAATTCCATCAGGAATAAATGTAAATAATTGGTACTTTTTGATAAAAACAGCAGATGGAGTTAGACAATCTGCTGATTTAATAGGAACAAATTTTGGTTTTGTTCCATTGGCACTTTCAACAATTGAAAATAATATTATTGAAAACGAAATTCAATTTTGTAATGATGAAGTCCATTCAAAGTTAGAAGGAGAAACTTCGGTTATTATTTTTAATATTTTGGGTCAAAAAATTAAAAATTTTGTAATTAATCAAGATGAAAAAGTAACTTTAAAATTGGATAGAAAAAATATTTTTATAGCATTAATCTCAAACAAAGGTAATTTCATAAAGAAGAAGTTCATAAATTAAAAATTATAAATAAGTTCAAAAGTATTATAATAATTTTTTCTAAAGTTTTGCAACTTAAAAAGTATGAAAGAAATCTTGAAAATTGGTCATCGAGGAGCAAAGGGATATTTGCCTGAAAATACATTATCTTCATTTGCAAAAGCAATTGAATTGGGTTGCGATGGAATTGAACTTGATGTTTGGCTAACAATCGATGATCAAGTTGTAGTAATTCATGATGAAACTATTGATAGAACGACATCTGGTTATGGAAAAATTAATGACTATTTGTATGAAGAAATTGCCAAATTTCAAATTCCATTATTAGAAGATGTGATTGAATTAGTTAACCATCGCTGTTTCATAAATATTGAAATTAAAGATATAAATGCAACTGATTATATTGTAAAAATCATTGAAGAAAGCGTTCAGAAATATTCCTATTCTTATAATGATTTTATAATTTCAAGTTTCGATTGGAATGCTTTGCAACAAGTTCGTTTTTTGAATGATGAAATTCAAATAGGAATACTTACGTCTACTGATTTAGATTTGGCAATTGCATTTGCAAAATTCATAAAAGCAAAAACTATCAATCCTTATTTTCATTTATTGAATGATGAAAATGTTGCTAAAATACAACAAAAAGGATTTGAAATACACACTTGGACGGTCAATGAAATAGAAGATATCAAAAAAATGAAAGCATTGAAAGTTGATGGAATAATATCTGATTTCCCTGATAGGATTTAGTTGTATCTTTGCCAATACTACAAAATGATTTTTAAACTTAATGAAACTTAATGTTTTAAAAATAAATTTAATTTTAAATTTTTTTAGTTGAACCAAAATTTCAATATAATTATAGTTGGTGGTGGCGCAGCAGGGTTTTTTACAGCAATTAATATCGTTGAGAAAAACCCAAAACTAAAAGTTGCCATTTTAGAACGTGGAAAAACAGTTCTCGAGAAAGTCAGAATTTCTGGAGGAGGTCGATGCAATGTAACTCACGCTTGTTTTGAACCCAATGAATTAGTAAAATTTTATCCACGTGGAGAAAAAGAGTTGCGTGGTCCTTTTCATCAATTTTGTACTGGTGATACTATTGAATGGTTTGATAAACATAGTGTAGAACTTAAAATTGAAGACGATGGAAGAATGTTTCCAGTTTCGAATTCATCACAAACCATCATTGATTGTTTTTTGAGTGCCACTCAGAGATTCGGAATATCGGTTTTGACAAGTCAGAGCGTGCAATCAATTTTTAAGAAAAATGATTTTTGGCAAGTTGAAACACAATCTGAAAATTACATTGTTGAAAAACTAATTCTTGCAACAGGAAGTAATCCAAAAATTTGGGAAATGTTACAAAATTTTGGTCATGCTATTGTATCACCAGTTCCTTCTTTGTTTACATTTAACATAAAAGATACTAGAATAAAAGAGTTACCGGGCGTTTCTGCTCAAGTTTCAGTTAAAGTAAAAGACACAAAACTAGAATCAAATGGACCATTATTAATAACCCATTGGGGAATGAGCGGGCCAGCAATTTTAAAACTTTCGGCTTGGGGTGCGAGAATTTTATTCGATAAAAATTACCAATTTACCATTTTTGTAAATTGGTTAAATGATATAGATGCAGAAGATTGCGAAAAAAAACTCAAAGATTTAAAACTTGAAAATGCCAAGAAATCAGTTTCGAAAAAATCTCCATTTGCCTTGACTAATAGACTTTGGGAAAGTTTAGTTCTAGCATCAGAAATTGAAGTGGAAACAAAATGGGCTGATTTATCTAAAAATCAACTTGTAAATTTAGTTAATCAACTTGTAAATTGTAGTTTTCAAGTTAACGGAAAAAGCACTTTCAAAGAAGAGTTTGTAACCGCTGGAGGAATTGATTTAAAAGAAATTAATTTTAAAACCATGCAAAGCAAATTACATGAAAATCTTTATTTTGCGGGCGAGATAATCAATATTGATGCCGTAACAGGCGGTTATAATTTCCAAAATGCTTGGACAAGCGGATTTATAGTTGCAAATTCTATTTTGTAAGAATAAAATCTTTTATTGGAATTAAAAGATTACTTTTGCAAAAATATAAATTCACAATTATGAAGAAAATTTTACTTTTAATTTCATTTTTTTTAGTTTTAAACGCAACTTTTTCGCAATCTACATGTAATCAAGCCTACAACCTTTGTGGTTCGATTGGAGTTCCTTTTTCAAATACAGTTAATTTTCCCTCTGCAGGTGGAGGAATCAATTATGGGTGTTTAGGTACTCAGCCAAATCCAACATGGTTTAAATTTAGAGTTGGTACTTCTGGTCAAATAAATCTTCAAGTAACACAAAATACGAATGCCTCCTCATCAGGTTCAACCCCTTTAGATGTCGACTATGCGTTGTATGGACCATTTCAAGATTCGATGGTTAATTGTGGAAATCTTGGAGCACCAATTTCTTGTAGTTTTTCGACAAGTGCCATAGAATATCCAAGTGTTTCAAATGCAATTGTGGGTCAATACTATGTCATAATAGTTACAAATTTTGCTAATTCTCTTGGAACCATTACAATCGATCAGTTACCTACTAGCACAGGAACATTAGATTGCACTGGTTTTAAACTGATTTCTTTTTTAGATTCTGATTCAAATGGAGTCCGAAATAATGGTGAGCCAAGTTTTCCTTTAGGTCAAATTCAATATCAAGTAAACAACAACGGAATAATTAACAACATAAATTCTTCAACAGGAATTTATTCTTTGTATGATCAAAATGTATCAAATAACTATAATTTTAATTATTTAATTGATCCTAGTTATAGTTCGTTATACAACAGTGGAACTTCTTATAACAATTTGAATTTAGCAACAAACGGAAATCAAACACTGTATTTTCCAATAACACCGCTACAAAGTTATGTGGATTTAGCGGTAAATTTGATACCAACTTCAAGTCCAAGAGCTGGCACAACCTATGAAAATATCATTAGTTATTCTAATTTAGGTAACCAAATGATTCCCTCAGGAACAATAAGTTTTGTTGGAAACACAGTTGCAACAATTTCAAGTGTTACACCAACGGGATCAGTTGCAAATTCAAATGGTTTTACTTTTAATTTTTCAAATTTAATGCCTTTTGAGACTAGAACAATCTCAGTTTTAATGGACGTGCCTTCAATTCCAACGGTTGCGATTGGGCAAATTCTAACGAATTCAGTTTCAGTTTCTCCACCATCAGGTGATGTCGTTGCTACAAACAATAATAGTTCAACTTCTCAAGAAATTGTTGCCGCCTATGATCCAAATGATAAAGTTGAATCCCATGGTTCAAAAATTTTATTTTCATCTTTCTTGCCAAATGACTATTTGTTTTATACCGTTAGATTCGAAAATGAAGGTAATGCAAGTGCAATAAATGTGAGAGTTAATGATGTTTTAAACTCTAAGATAGACGAAAATTCAGTTTCAGTGGTAAAAGCCAGTCACAATTATTTACTAAATAGAGTCGCTAACAATTTGAATTTTAGATTTGATAATATTCAACTTCCGGTTTCAGTTGCTAATACAAGTATAGGAAAAGGCTATGTAACTTTCAAAGCAAAATTAAAACCAGGATTTGCACTCGGAGACATTATTCCAAATACTGCAAATATTTATTTTGATACTAATCCAGCAATTACAACTAATACTTTCAATACTGAATTTATATCGTTACTTTCGACTTCTAATTTCAATGTGTCGAATTATTTTTTATATCCGAATCCTGCATCAAGTTTAATTCATATTGATATAAATGATTCTACTGAAACATTGAAAACAATTGAAATTACTAACATTCTTGGCAAAGTGATCAAGAAAGTAAATGATCCGTTATCAAATCAACAATCTATTAATGTTTCTGATTTATCTAAAGGGATTTATTTTGTAAAAATAACATTAGAGAGTAGCCAAATTCAAACAAAAAAATTAATAATAGAATAACAGTATTGACTTGTCCTAAAATAGTTATATTGATTTTAGGACAAGTTTCTGACTACTTGTTTATTTATTCAACCACCAAATACTTCCATTCAAAATCATAGCAAAACCAACCCAAGCCAAGTATGGGATGAATAAATAACCAGCAATTCTATCTATTTTAGAAAACTGATTATAAGTTTCATAAATCATTAGCCAAAGCAAAGCAATTTCAATTAATGCTAAAAACGGGTTTTGAAGTCCAAAAAAAAGAAATGACCACAAAGCATTTAATGCTAATTGAATAGCAAAGAAAGTCAATGCTTTTTTAACGATTTCTTTGTTGTCATCAAGTTTTGCCCAAACTAAACCAGATGCTATTCCCATAAAAGTAAAAAGCATACTCCAAACAGGTGCAAAAATCCAATTTGGGGGATTAAAACTTGGTTTTATGATATTTGGATACCAAGTAATTATGGCATCTTTTGTAACTTGACCCGAGAGAAAACCAATTGACAAGCAAGAAGCAATACAAACTAGAATTTTAGTATATTTATTCATTTGAAGTAAAAATTTTAATTTTTTCTCAAAATTAGTTAAAACTTTCATTAGAATAAACAAAAAAGTATCTTTACAAAAATTTTTTAAATGACATCAGAAAACGATTTTATTGCCATAACTTTTTCTAAAGAAATTAATTCAGGAAGTTTTAATTACTCAGCGCCAAGTAACATTGCATTAGTAAAATATTGGGGCAAAAAGGCGAATCAAATTCCAGCAAATCCCTCTATCAGTTTTACTCTAAATAATTGTAAAACAATAACGAAACTGTCT
The DNA here is from genome assembly GCA_031431275.1 of Bacteroidota bacterium. GTDB lineage: Bacteria > Bacteroidota > Bacteroidia > Flavobacteriales > Flavobacteriaceae > Flavobacterium. Next base: position 44,702 of record JANPDC010000053.1, on the reverse strand, counting down.
TTCGAAAAGAAAAATGGTACTGATGGTTTTTCCTTCGATTTGTTATTTGAAGGCAAACCCAAAGAAGATTTCAAACCTAAAATTCAGAAATTTTTCGAACGAATCGAGCAATATTGTTCGTATTTGAAACACTATCATTTCACGATTGATACTAAAAATACTTTTCCACACAGTTCTGGAATTGCTTCATCTGCTTCAGGAATGGCTGCGCTTTCAATGAATATTATGGCATTGGAAAGGGCACTGAATCCAGAAATGACGGATGATTATTTTTATAAAAAAGCCTCTTTTTTAGCACGATTAGGATCAGGAAGCGCAAGCAGAAGCATAAAAGGGAGTGTTATTTGTTGGGGGAGTCATGATGAAATTTCCGGAAGTTCAGATTTATTTGGAGTAGAATTTCCTTTCACAATTCACGAAAATTTCAATAATTATCAAGACACAATTTTGCTCGTTGACAAAGGCGAAAAACAAGTTTCGAGCACCATTGGTCACGATTTAATGCACAATCATCCATATGCCGAAAGGCGATTCGAACAGGCACATGAAAATTTATCCAAAATAAAAACCGTTCTCCAAAACGGAAATCTCGATGATTTTATAACTATTGTAGAAAGTGAAGCATTGACATTACACGCCATGATGATGACTTCGATGCCCTATTTTATTTTAATGAAGCCCAATACTTTAGAAATTATTAATAAAATCTGGAAGTTTCGTTCTGATACTAAAATTCCAGTTTGTTTCACGCTCGATGCTGGGGCTAATGTTCATGTTTTGTATCCCGAAAACGTTGTAAACGAAGTTTTGCAATTTATTAAGACCGAATTAGTTGGCTATTGTCAAAATGCTAACTATATTTGTGATGGAATTGGAAAAGGTAGCACAGAGATTTTTTAATTTGTATTCAAAATGGACATTCAATTAGAAAAAATAAATCTTATTAAACTTATAGCAAATACAGATGTTTTAAGGATTCTAAAAGCAATTTAAAAATTATCGATGACTGCGACAATAAAAATAAAATAAAATAATTTTCGACCCAAATTATGAAAGGACCATTATTTTACTCAAAAATATTACTCTTTGGAGAATACGGAATTATTCAAGATTCGAAAGGATTGTCTATTCCTTATAATTTCTACAACGGAGCATTAAAAACCGAAGACAATCAAACTTCAGAAGCAATCAAATCAAATGGAAATTTGAAACGTTTTGTAACTTATTTGACGAATTTACAATCAGAAAATCCTCAATTGGTTACTTTTAATATCGAAAATTTAAAAACTGATGTCGAAAACGGAATGTATTTCGATTCATCCATTCCACAAGGTTATGGAGTTGGAAGTAGTGGTGCATTAGTTGCTGCGATTTACGATAAATATGCACAAAATAAAATTACAGTTCTTGAGAATTTGACACGTGAAAAGTTACTGAAACTAAAGAATATCTTTTCTCAAATGGAATCTTTTTTTCACGGAAAATCATCAGGTTTAGATCCATTAAATAGTTATTTAAGCATTCCAATTCTCATCAATTCTAAAGATAATATTGAAGCAACTGGCATTCCAACACAAAGTCTGACTGGCAAGGGTGCAGTTTTCTTGCTTGATTCAGGAATTGTGGGTGAAACGGCACCGATGGTAAATATCTTTATGGAAAAATTGAAAGATCAGGGTTTTAGAACCATGTTGAAATCGCAATTCATAAAATATACAGATGCTTGTGTAGAAAATTTCTTGGGTGGCGATATAAAATCGTTATTTGCAAACACCAAACAACTATCAAAAGTAGTTCTGGGCAATTTTAAACCAATGATTCCTGAACAATTTCATAATCTTTGGCAGCAAGGAATTGACAGTAACGATTATTATCTAAAACTATGTGGATCTGGTGGTGGAGGCTATATTCTTGGATTTACGGAAAATCTTGAGAAAGCAAAACATTCATTAAAAGATTATAAACTTGAGGTAGTTTATCAGTTTTAAAACCACAATAAAATTATTTTCAATATTAATATAAAAAATGTTAAACAGAAAAAGCAAACTACTCTTGATGAAAATCGCAAGTTTGTTCTCTGTAGTTAGAGGTTACAATTTAGCGATGATTGTTTTGGCACAATATCTGTCTTCAATATTCATCCTTGCTCCAGAGAAAAGAGCACTTTCTGTTTTGTTAGATTTTGATTTATTTATATTGGTTTTGGCATCAAGTTTAACAATTGCATCAGGTTACATCATCAATAATTTCTACGATTCTAAAAAAGACATCATAAATCGTCCAAACAAGTCTCGATTAGACAGATTGGTCAGTCAGGGAACTAAACTTCAAGTGTATTTTGGGATAAACTTTTTTGTTGCTACAATTGCTTTCTTGGTTTCTTGGCGAGCAGTATTATTTTTTTCGGTTTATATTTTCTTAATTTGGTTTTATTCTCATAAGATAAAGAAACAAGTTATTGTTGGAAATTTAATGGCTGCATTTCTTGCTGTTTTACCGTTTTTTGGAATCCTTTTGTATTATAAAAATTTCTATGAAGTGATATTTTTTCACGCTACTTTTTTATTTTTATTGATATTAATTAGAGAATTAATTAAAGATTTAGAGAATATCAAAGGAGATTTAGCCAATAATTACCAAACCATTCCAATAGTATACAATGAAAAGGTTTCAAAAACAATTGTGATATTTCTATTAATTTGCTGTATTATGCCCGTTTATTTTTTAGTAAATAGATTTGATATTGGTTACATGGACATTTATTTTTATACCAGTTTAATTGTGTTATTGTTTTTTATGCTCAAACTCAAGGATTCAGAAACAAAAGAACATTACTTATTATTACATAACATACTAAAATTCATCATAATAGCAGGTGTTTTTTGTATTGTATTAATAGATCCATCAGTATTAATAAATGGTAGAAAAATGCTTCTTTAATTTTCAATATTTTTTTTAAAAAAGTTAATAAATTTCAGTTTTGTTTGGGTTATTATTTGTATTTTCGTTTTAACCCTAAATTTAACCTATCATGAAACAAATTTTAAGAATATTTGTAGTACTACTACTTGCAAAATGTTCAACTGCTTTTAGCCAAACAGAAGTAAATGTAAATGGAGTAAAACTTCCTAGAACCATAGATTTTAAAGGTCGAACAATTGAACTTAATGGAGTTGGAATTCGATCGAAATTATGGTTTGATGTCTACACACAAGCATTATATTTATCAAAACTTTCTCAAGATCCTAAAGACATTTTGGATAGTAGAACACTCATGGCAGTTCGAATTCAAATCACTTCGTCATTAGTTTCTTCGAAAAAATTTTCGAAATCAATTAACAATGGTTTAAAAAAATCTGTTGGAGATGAAAAATGGGCATTTTTTAAACCTCAGTTAGATCTTTTAGAAAAATTTATAAATTCTGAAGAAATAGTGGAAAAAGATATCTTTAATTTAGTATTCAATCCAGATGATGAATCTTTATGGATAGTAAAAAATGATATTGTGAAAGGTCAAATACCTGGATTAGATTTCAAACAAGCTTTTTTTGGGATTTGGTTATCTGACAATCCAATTGATAAAACTTTGAAAAATGATTTATTAGGAATCTATAAATGATTTTAGCATAAATCTTATTTCTGTTTTTTATACTTTAAATATATATTAGAGAAATAAAAACAGAAATAAGATTTAATTTGAAATCACTACCTTTGCAAAAATTATAGAATATCATGAATAATAAAGAAGGCAACAAAAAAGGAACCGGTGCAAGACCAAATAGTTCTCGCACAAATTCAAACAAGCCAAACCAGCAATGGCAAAGCGTGCTCAAGGACCAAAAAAAGTAAAGCCTACTACAAAAGTTGCTGAAGTTGACCCAAACAAAATTGAGAAGAAACCAAATCAAGCACCAAAACGCCCTAAAGTAAAAGACGAAATTCGTTTGAATAAATACATTTCGAATTCAGGAGTTTGCTCAAGACGTGATGCTGATATTTACATTCAATCAGGAAACGTAAAAGTAAACAACATTCCTGTAACAGAAATGGGATATATGGTAAAACCTGGTGATGTGATTAATTTTGATGGTGCAATTTTAACTCCAGAAAAAAAAGAATACATTTTATTGAATAAACCAAAAAACTTCACAACAGCAATGGATGAAGGGCAAGAATACAGAAATGTACTTGAATTGGTTCGTGGTTCAACAAATTCAAAAATTGCCGCTGTAGGCAGAATGGATAAAAACACGACTGGTCTTTTGTTGTTCACAAATGACACAGACATGATTCGTAAATTTGGTTTGCCAAATCAAAAGGCTTCAAAAATATATCAAGTTTCGCTGGATAAAAATTTAAAATTCGAAGATTTAGAGAAAATCGCTGGAGGAGTAACCTTAGATGGTCATCGTTTGGCGATTGAAGAAATTAGTTACATTGACAAAGAGCCAAAAACAGAAATTGGTTTGAAATTAAAAACATCAAATGTAAAAGTTGTTCGAGCCATATTTGAAAACTTCAAATATGATGTTTTGAGAATTGACAGAGTTGCATTTGCGGGTTTAACTAAAAAGAATTTGCCAAGAGGAAATTGGCGTTTTTTAACGGAACAAGAAATTATAAACCTCAAGAATAATTAATTTTATTCGCAGTAGTACAAAAAAATAAAAATAAGAAATTACAGAAAAATTCCTGTTTTGTCAGGAATTTTTCATTTACAGAAAAATAATGGCGATTAACAAAAATTTATCTATTGCTCACAAATGGTTTGAGGCTTTTAATAACAAAAATTTAGATCAACTTTTGTCTTTGTATGATGATTATGCAGAACATTTTAGTCCAAGGCTAAAACAAAAAAACCCTGAAACAAACGGAATCATAAAAGGAAAAACTGACATGTATTCATGGTGGAAAACGGCTTTTGAAGAGTTGCCCACGTTGCAATATAAAGTAACTTCTTTAACCGCTAATTCTGATAGAGTTTTTATGGAGTATACCAGATCTGTTCATGGAGAAAAAGATATGGTTGTTGCGGAAGTTTTAGACATCAAAGACGAAATGATTATTTTTTCGAGAGTTTATTTAGGATAAAGTAAACAACAAAACCAATTATAGTATCTTTATCTTAAAATAGATATTATGTTTGAAATTAATTTAAAAGAGATTTTAACCATTACAATGGTTCTTTTTGCCGTGATTGATATTGTCGGGAGCATTCCTGTTATTATTAGTTTAAGAAATCGAGTAGGGCATATTCATTCTGAAAAGGCAGCAATTGTCTCATTGTTCATAATGATTACGTTTTTATTTATTGGTAAAGAATTATTGAATTTGATTGGAGTTTCAGTAAATTCATTTGCAGTAGCAGGTTCGTTCGTGCTCTTTTTCTTAGCATTAGAAATGATTTTGGGAATCCGACTTTATCGTGATGAAGAGGCAAATACAGCGTCCATTGTGCCCATCGCATTTCCTTTAATTGCAGGAACTGGAACCATGACAACGTTACTTTCATTGAAGGCTCAATATCATGATATTAACATCATTATTGCAGTTTTTCTGAATATTATTCTAGTTTATATGGTTTTAAAGTCTTCTTCTAAAATCGAAAAAATTCTCGGAAAAACAGGTTTAGGAATCATAAGAAAAGTTTTTGGAGTTGTACTACTTGCTATTGCTGTCAAGCTATTTGCTACAAACATCAAAGCACTCTTTGCGTAAAGCGGTGATTCAACCAATGTTAAACTTTTCATGTGTTTTTGTTAAAGACATTTCTAGTATTCGCAATTTTAATACTTTTACTATCTAAACTAAATTAAATGAAGATTTTTACTTACATATTAATGATTTTGGCAGTTGCTCTCATCGTATTCAATATCACTCTTTTAGATTTCAAAAATTTAACTGATGGAAATAGTATGGTTGCACTCATTGGGATTGTTGCCTCAATTTGTGCAGTTTTGATCCTTTTGATTTTTAGAATGTCAAAATCTATTGTAGAAAAAACAAAAAATCTATAATGAATTTAGATGTTTTGATCATTGGTGGAGGAGTTGCAGGAGTTTCTTGTGCTTTAATTCTGGGATCTGCTAAAAACAAAACTTTTGTTTTAGAAAAACAAATTGCCATAATTACCCACCAAAAAACATCTTCTTTGCAAGAAGCACTTTTTAATAATGCTTATGGTATTGCTTCGGGCAAACTCGGTTCAGATTTGTTAGTTGAAAGCAAAGAACAACTATTAGAATTATATCCTCATATCTATCAAATTGAGGGAGAAAAAGTACTAAAAGTCGAAGGCGTTTATCCTGATTTTACAGTTACAACCAATAAAAATTTGTATTACACAAAAAATATTGTTCTTGCCATTGGTTATTCAAATACTTTTGCCATTGATGGTTTGATGAATTTTGTTGAGTCACATAAAAAATCAATTATTGAAAAGCAACGAATTCAACTCAAAAATACAGATCACAAAGTTGCTGATGGAATTTTTGTTGCTGGAACATTAGCTGGTTGGAGAAGTCAACTTGCAATTGCAGCAGGAAGCGGTGCTGCTGTAGCAACAGACATCCTAACGATATGGAATAATGGAATCGATTCACAAAGTCATGATTCGGTAAAAAAACGGTAGATTTAGGTTAAAACAAAGTAAGAAAAAACAAATTTCTAAAATGCTTTTTTCAAGACACTGTCTTCTTTTAAAATTATTTTATAATATTTTTCTTCACTAAAAAGTTGTCTAGCGAATTCGGCATTCAGATATTTTTGAACTATAGTTTTATTTTTTGATAAGTTCAATTCAACACCACTTTTATCAATAAAACTTTGTAAATTTTGAAAATAGGAGTCTTTTTTTGACAAATCCTCAAGCATTTTTTCAAAAGTCATTCCTTTAAAAGCGTTTCTGTTTTTGTCTAACTGTTCAAAAACAAAATGTCCAATAATTCCAGATTGTAAAACAAAAGGTAAAACTTCATCCTTTTGGTCACCATCAATTGGCACAAAAACATCAGGAACAATGCCACCGCCGCCATAAACAATTTTGCCACTTTTGGTTTTAAATTTCAATGAATCATTCACCTTGATACTGTCTTTTTTATACAATTCTCCACTTGCAAATCGTTTGTCAAAATCTTTGAAATACTCTTCCTTTCCTTTATTATATGGTTTTTGGATGGAACGACCCGTGGGTGTGTAGTATCTTGCAATAGTTAATCTAACTGCTGATCCATCTTCGAAATCCATTTCACGTTGCACTAATCCTTTTCCAAAAGAACGTCGTCCAACAATTGTTCCACGATCATTATCTTGTATGGCTCCAGCCAAAATTTCACTCGCTGATGCAGAGTTTTCGTTTATCAAAATAGTCAGTTTCCCAGTTTCAAAACTACCTTTTTCAGTAGCAAATGTTTTGTCAATTCTTCCTTTTTTATTTTTTGTAAATACGATTAGTTGTTTGTCTCTTAAAAATTCATCAGCGATTTCTGATGCAATCTCCAAAAATCCACCTCCATTATCTCGCAAGTCAACTACCAAAGATTTTGCACCTTGTCGCTGAAGTTTTGATAATCCTTCTTTGAACTCCACATAAGTTGTTTCTGCAAAACGATTGATTTTTATGTAACCAGTGGTAGGATTTAGTAATATAGCAATATCAACACTCTTTATAGGAATTACTTTTCGGGTGATGTTGAATTTTAATGTTTTTTGAATACTTTTTCTGAAAACCGTGACCTGAACTTGCGAATCTTCTTCGCCTTTGAGTCTAGCATACAAACTGTCATTCTTGATTTTATTTCCAAAAAGTTTAAATTTATCTGCATATAATATTCGATCACCTGCCAGTAATCCTGATTTTTCTGCAGGACCATTTTCGATAGGCTTGATGATAGCAACTGTATCTTTATAAACATAGAAGTTTACACCAATTCCAACAAAATCTCCTTTCATGGATTGCGCTTCGAGTTCCTGCTCTTTTGGCGGAATGTAAACCGAGTGTGGATCTAGTTTTGCAAGAATATTATCAACAGTCAAATCAACTATTGAATCTGTATTTATGTTATCTACGTATTCATTATTAATGAAATCTAATAATCTATTGAGTTTATTTGTGTTGTTCTTTTTAGAAAAAGAAATAGGTTCAACAGGAAAATTTAGAAATTTCCCCACGAAAATTCCAATCGCTAAAAGCGAAAATACATAAATTGGAATATATTTGAGATTAATTTTCATTATTTACAAATCTAAAGAGATTTCAATGTTTAAAATCATAACAAAAGTGAAAGTTTTCTAAATTATAAATCTAAAATTTCAATTTGTTCCACAACCACTCCCGCTTTTGTTAAAAAATCAATTCCAGAAGTGTCACGATAACCCGTTTGATATACCACTCTTTTGATACCTGATTGATGAATGAGTTTACTACATTCTTTGCATGGCGAAAGCGTGATATACAACGTAGCACCTTCGCAAGTTTGTGTGGAACGTGCCACTTTTAGAATTGCATTTGCCTCAGCATGAAGCACATACCAATTTGTTAAGCCTTCTTCATCTTCACAGCAATTTTCAAATCCAGTAGGAGTTCCATTATAGCCATCCGATATAATCATGCGGTCACGCACAATAATTGCACCCACTTGCTTTCGTTTGCAATACGAAAGCAAACTCCACTCTTTAGCAATTCGAAGGTAGGCCTTGTCGTATTTATTTAGTTTTTTTAGTTCCATTTAAAATTTATACCAAAGAAAAATCTGTCAACACCCAATTGTGATTCAAATCCACAACTGTTGCACCACAATAATTACAAGAATCATTAGAAGTGTCACCATATGGCGCACCACAACTACCACATTCATAACTGTACACGGTTTCTTTTTCTGGAGTTTGCAAAGCAGTTAGATTTTTCGATAATTTCAGAATATAATCATATTCTGTCATTTCATCATCAAGCATGACCAATTTTGGATTAATCTGAACTTTTTGATAGGTCGCTTTTAATGAAAACTCCAAATGAATTTGTTTTTCGTCAGTGACATAATCTGATAGAGTAACATCGTTGAGATACAATCGATTAAATAGATATTGTGGCTCTTTATTTTTATTATTAACGATTTTTTCAATTAACTCTTTATTAGCAAATCGAGACAATTTGTTTTGATCTCCACCGCTATAAACATCCATTATTTGCATAAAAATATTGGACGCTAAATCTTCCATTCTTTGAATTGAAAATAAAGAATCTTTCTCCATTAATTGTAAAAAATGTTCATCATCAAGGAAAATATTAGTGTCGTAACTATAATCTTCTTCTTGAGTGATTTCGCTTAAAACCCAGTCAAACGATGCATTATTTGTTAGTGTATTGCAATGTCCGCATCGACTAATTTCTCCCATTTTCATTTCTAACGGAGCTCCACAACTCGGACAATTATCAGAATTATATAAATCGGTGTTTGATTTTGCATCACTACGCTTGATATATGTCCAGATTTCTTTGCCATAATCACCATCATACGATTGATTGAACAAAGGATATTTATCACTAATAAAATAGTCATCCATTTCGAAACTAATAGCAACATCAGCAGTTGTATACTCTCCTTGTGTAGTTGTAGACAATAAAGAGACATTATTAATATTAATATTACTCAAATTATTAACTTGAGAAAGTTTATTCATAATGCTAAATTGTACTGCGTAGCGTTGGTATACACCATCTGAAATCCAAGATCTAATGTTTTTTAGGTCTTTCTTTTCCCATGCATCTTGCACATTCATAAAAGAAGATTGAATTTTTTGAATTGTTAAACCTTCTGGTAACTCATCATCAGAAGTTGAAGTGTCATCATCATAGAAGTTATTGACAGAATCATCAGAATTATCATTTTGGTTTTTTGTTAAAGCTTTATAAACTAAATAAATAATAATTATAAAAATTATAATTCCAATACTCCCAAAGCCACCAGATCCTCCGCTACTTCCACCGCTATAACTACTGCTACTGTGGCTACCAAAACTACTTCCACTACTATGACTTCCACTGCTATGACTGCTACTGTGACCGCCACCTCCACCACCTCGACCGCCACCGCCACCGCCACGAGTTGAAATGGAATGAGATAAAAACAAAGTATTAGATATAAAAAAAGGATTTGAATTGTTTGATTGTTCCATTATATTTTAATTGATTTAGACAAAATGGTTTTAATTTCCAGGTAATGGTGGAGGCAATTGGGTAAAAATATTTTGTAATTCCGCAACAGCATCAGCTTTTAGCCACCCGCTCATTCCTTGATTCCAAACCAAAGTCTCCCTTGAAACTTGACCATTTTTTATCATTTCAGATAATTGCATGTCATTAAAAGGACCTGATTGTTGATTGTTTATTGCAACAAAATACGAAACGGCGTTTGGTAATGGGGGAGGAGATTGTTGATTTTGAGCAGAACTTTGTTGCACTTGATTATTAAATGATTGTCCCATTTGATTTCCCATTGCGATTCCTGCCCCAAGACCAATTCCTGCTCCAGCAATTCCTGATGGGTTTGCAGCAGCAGTTTCGATTGCTTGTGCAGTTTTATATTGTGTGAGTTTATTCAAATCAATTTTGTTTAGTCTACTCAACTCGAAAATTTCTTTTTTGATTTCTTCAGGCATTGAAATGTTTTCTAGCAAAAACTTGCTAACTTCCATTCCATAAACTGTAAAATCATCTTTCATGAAATTAAAAATTGCAGCAGAAAGTTCATTCAAATTTGCTGCATAATTTTCAATTGGCATGTTGGCTTCACCAATTGCATCTGTAAAACGAGTTACAATAGTGCTTTTTAGTTGTTCTGTAATGGCCTCGGTTGTGAAATAACCTTCCGTTCCAACAATTTCTTTTATGAATTTTCCAGAATCAGCAATTTTAAATGTGTAGGTTCCAAATGCTCTAATTTCTAACATTCCAAAACGTTCATCATTCAGTGTAATTGCATTTTTAGTTCCCCATTTTTGGTCTATAAAATTTCGTGTACTCACAAAATACACTTCTGCTTTGAAAGGACTATTGAAACCATATTTCCAACCTTTCAGAGTTGATAAAACAGGTAGATTTTGAGTGTTTAGCGTGTAGGTTCCTGGATTGAAAACATCTGCTATTACCCCTTCATTTACAAAAACTGCCTGTTGACCTTCTCTGACAATTAGTTTTGCTTCGTTTTTGATTTCGTTTTGATGTCTCTCAAATCGGTATACAATTGTATTGTTACTATCGTCTATAAATTCAACAATATCAATGAACTCATTTTTAAATTTATCGAAAATTCCCATAATTATTTAGTTTTAAATTTATTTATTATCTGTTCCAAATTGGACTTTGTATGATTAACGGAATTACAACTCCAATAACAAAGGCAGACATTACAAGTGTAAAATCTCGCTTTGAAAATCGAAATACAGTTTGCACTACAAATGACAATATCAAAACTACAAAAACAATTATCAATTGCGAAGTTTCAATTCCTAGTGCAAATTCTAAAAGTGGAAGCATTTTATCAGATGCTTTTCCAGAAAGTATGGTGTTGAAATAATTTGAAAACCCTAATCCGTGAATGATTCCAAAAAATAAAGTTACAAAACCAACAACACCAATACTTTCGTTTTTTGATGACTTTCCTGCTGTGAAAAGATTAAATAGTGCCGTTATAAGAATTGTGATTGGAATCATAAACTCTACTAGATTCACTTTAATTACGATAATTCCAAAAACAGATAGAATCAAGGCTAGCGTATGTCCAACGGTAAAAATCGACACTAAAAAAAGTATTTTCTTCCAGTCTTTGAAAGCATATGGAACTGTCAACGCAATCAAAAACAAAACGTGGTCGTAGGCACGAATGTTCAGTACATGACGTATTCCAATTTCAAAATAAGTCCAAAATTCTGACATTTTTTGTGGTTTATAATTTCGATTTCAAATTTACACTTTATTTTGAATTATTGATTTTGAAGTTCAAAAACTATTATGTTAAAAAAGTTTACAAATAGTTTCATAAAATTTGAAATAAAAGTACCTTTGCGTTTTAATTAAAAAATATAGTATGTCATTTTCAGATTTATTCGATAGCGAATTCAAAAGTAGAAACAAAGGTCATTTTTCAGCAATTGTTCGTGTGGCTATTGCCGATGGAGACTTGAGTGTAGAGGAAAAACAATTTTTAGATAAATTAAAAAGTCGTTTAGAAATTTCTGATGCTGAATATGAAGAAATTCTTGAAAATCCATTAAAATATCCTATTAATCCCCCTTTTTTGCATTCTCAAAGATTAGAACGTTTGTTTGATTTATCAAGAATGGTTTATGCAGATCATATTCTTGGTCCAAAACAAAAAGAAATTTTAACACGTTTTGCACTTGCATTGGGTTTTACTCCAGGAAATGTTGGTTTTATAGTTGACAAAGCACTATCATTATTAGTACTAGATGTTGATTTGGACACGTTCTTATTTGAAATGCAACACATGAATAAATAAGAATCAAATACTAAAAATATGTAAAGCCCTTTTTTTCAAGGGCTTTTTTTGTAAAGTAAAATTATTAAGGCTTTGTAAATTAAATACTGGCTTTCATAAATTCTTCTGCTTTTTCTACCATATTGTAGCTTCCACAGAAAAATGGAACACGTTCATGTAATTCGGTTGGTTTCATTTCCATAATTCTAGTAAAACCATTGCTCGCTTTTCCACCAGCTTGTTCCGCAATAAAGGCCATAGGATTGCATTCATACAACAAACGTAACTTTCCGGTCGGTGATTTTGTTGTTGTTGGATAAATATAAATACCACCTTTTATCATATTTCGATGAATATCAGAAACCAGACTTCCGATGTAGCGTGAGGTATAAGGTCGATCTCCTTCTTCGAGTTGACAATACTTTAAATAATTTTTCACACCCTGTGGAAAGTGAACATAATTCCCTTCATTAATGGAATAAATCGCTCCATCTTTTGAGAATTTCATATTTGGATGCGAAAGATAAAACGTTCCAATAGCAGGATTCAAAGTAAATCCGTTTACGCCATGACCAGTAGTGTAAACCAGCATAGTAGAAGTTCCATAAATAACATAGCCCGCAGCAACTTGTTGCGTACCAGGCTGAAGAAAATCTTCGGTTGTAACTGGAGTTCCAACAGGAGTTACACGTCTGTAAACCGAAAAAATAGTTCCAACGGAAACATTCACATCAATATTTGAAGAGCCGTCTAACGGATCCATTAAAACTACATATTTGTTATTATGGTTATTATCAGAACCAGAAACAGTTATGAAGTCGTCGTTTTCTTCAGACGCAATTCCACATACAATTTCTCTATTTATAAGCGTTTGAATAAAGACTTCATTAGCATAAACATCAAGTTTTTGTTGATCTTCTCCTTGAATATTTTGTTCGCCAGCTGCTCCAACAATATCTACTAATCCTGCTTTGTTTACTTTGTAATTCACGACTTTTGCAGCCAGTCGAATTGAATTTATAATTCTAGAAAGTTCACCCGATGAATATTGAAAAGCATTTTGATTTTCAATAATATATTCTCCAAGCGTTTTATTACGTTCTTCCATTTTCGATATCATTGTAGTTGTTTGGCAAATATCGGATATAATTTCAAATGAAAGTGAATTTAATTATGATAAAATAATTTATTATCAAAATAATAAAGTTCCATATATTTGTAGTTAAAATAAAACACAAAAACCAATGAAAATAAATTTTTTAAAAACAGCAACAATTGTATTTCTATTTGGATTAAATTCCATTAGCGCACAAATTAATCTCGGTGACAAAGCACTTGGATCTTTAGCAAAAGCATACAAAGGATTTACTTTTAGTGATGAAGAAGCGGCTGCAATGGCAACAGAAGCTGTTGCGAAAATGGATAAAGATAATCCAGTAGCAGGAGCAAAAGACCCATACGCGATTCGACTAAATAAAGTATTTGGAAAGCATAAAACAGAAAACGGATTGACTTTAAATTTTAAAGTATATAAAGTTAAAGAAATCAATGCGTTTGCTTGTGCTGATGGAAGCGTTAGAGTATTTTCTGGATTGATGGATGCTATGGATGACAACGAACTTTTAGCAGTAATTGGTCACGAAATTGGTCATGTTGCCAATCACGACACACGAGATGCAATCAAAGCAGCCTATAAAAAAGAAGCATTAGTAGATGCAGCATCTTCTCAATCTGATAAAGTAAATGCTGTAACAGAAAGTCAATTAGGAAAAATCGGTAGTGCCATGGTTGATAGCAGACACAGCCGAACTCAAGAAACTGATGCGGATACTTTTTCGTATGATTTCATGAAAAGAAACGGATATAATGTCAATGCAGTAGAATCTGCTTTTAATCTCTTAGCAAGTTTGAGTGGTGGAGCAGAAAGTTCAATTATTGACAGAATGATGAGTTCTCACCCAGATGCAAAAGAAAGAGCTGCTGATGCCAAAGCAAAAGCAGAAGCAGATGGTTTGTATAAACCTTATGTTAAAGCATCAAAAGGAAAAGCAAAAGTAGCACCAAAAAAGAAAAAATAATCAAAATGATTATAAGAAAAGGACAAAAAAAAGATCTGCCAGCCATTTTAGAATTAATAAATGAGTTGGCAGTTTTTGAAAAAGAACCACATGCAGTAGTCATTTCTGTTCAAGATTTAGAGCAAGATGGTTTTTGTGAAAATCCGTTATTTAATTTTTTTGTTGCCGAAATTACTCAAGAAATTGTCGGAATGGCACTGTTTTATAATAGGTATTCCACATGGAAGGGCAAAACAATTCATCTTGAAGATTTGATTGTAAAAGAAAAAATGCGAGGCTCAGGTTGTGGTTTTGCTTTGTATTCTGAAATTATAAAAGAAGGAAAACGTCAAAATGTGAGAAGAGTTGAGTGGAATGTTCTAGATTGGAATCAACCTGCAATAGATTTTTATGAGAAAACAGGAGCAGATGTTAAAAAAGATTGGCTTGTAGCACAAATGGATGAAAACGGGATTAATGCTTTTTTGAAACATAATCTACTAAATCCCTAATCTCAAAATCATAAATCTTTAATAAAAAAATGAGAATATTCAAATTTGGTGGTGCATCAGTAAAAGATGCAATAGGTATAAAAAACGTTCATGAAGTTTTGCAAAAAGTTGGTTTTCAAGATGTTTTGATTGTCGTTTCTGCGATGGGAAAAACTACAAATGCTCTTGAAATTGTTGTTGCAGACTATTTTGAGAAATCCAAAACCTTGCAATCATCTATCCAAGAAGTAAAAAAATACCACAATCAAATTTTAATGGATTTGTTCGAAGACAATCACAAAGTTTTTGAAGTTGTAAAAACGCATTTTGATGATTTAGATTATTTTTTGAGTCATAATAAATCCCCGAATTACAATTTCGTTTACGATCAAATTGTGAGTTTCGGAGAATTGATTTCAACAACTATTTTGGCACATTTCATGAATTTCAAAAATATTGAAACCAATTGGATTGACGTTCGAAATTTCATCAAAACAGATGCTACCTATCGTGATGCTGAGGTGGATTGGGACGTGACTCAAAAAAATATCTCAAAAAACATCAAGAAAAAAACCTTGAATATCACACAAGGATTTTTAGGTTCAGACGAGAATGGTTTTACAACAACATTGGGTCGCGAAGGGTCGGATTACACGGCCGCAATCTTTGCCTATTGCACAAATGCAGAAAGTGTAACCATTTGGAAAGATGTTCCTGGAGTCATGAATGCTGATCCACGCTATTTTGAAAACGCCACATTACTAAATCAAATTTCGTATCGCGAAGCCATTGAACTTGCATTTTATGGAGCCAGTGTAATTCACCCAAAAACGTTGCAACCTCTTCAAAAAAAAGAAATTCCGTTATTTGTAAAATCATTTATTAGTCCAGAATTAGCAGGAACTTCAGTATCTAAAGGAAAAGATTTAGAACCCTATTTACCTTGTTTTATTGTCAAAAAAAATCAACTTTTGATTTCGCTTTCGTCAATCGATTTCTCCTTTATTATGGAAGAGAATATTAGCGAAATTTTTGAATTGTTGCACCAATATAAAATCAAAGTGAGTTTAATTCAGAATTCTGCAATTAGTTTTTCAATTTGTGTAGAAGATAAATTTGGTAATTTCATAGATTTAAAAAATCAGTTATCAAAGAAATTTAAAGTTTCCTATGAGGAAAATGTATCACTTTACACCATCAGACATTTTGACGAAACTGCCGCAGAAATTGTTGAAAAAGACAAACACGTTCTTTTAAAACAAGTAAGCCGTGAAACGATGCAAATTGTAACAAAATAAATTATATGTTTAAGGTATAGTTTAAAATGTAGATTTTAGATTTAAAATAAATAGTTTTAGTTGACTAAAAACACACTACTTTTGTTGTCTTTGCGTTATAGAGTTATGTTTAAAAAACTATTTTGTGTGCTTGTTTTTTTATGTTTTTTTGGGCTTTTTGCTCAAGAAACAAACACGAAATTTTTAGTAAAAAAAGCGATTTCTACAAAAGATACAATTCAAATCGAAAAGTTTAGTATAAGTCCTTCCTATCTAAAAATTTTAGATCGTCAAAACCAAGTTGTAGATTCAAGTTTCTACAAAGTAAATTTTCAAAAAGGGGTTTTAATTTTTAATGAAAAATTCAATTTTTTGAATGATTCAATAACAATTCAATATCAAAAATTACCTAGTTTTTTAACCAAAGAATATAGCATTTACGATACAAATAGAGTTGTAAACAATAAGTCTGAAAACGATAATCTGTATAAAGTTTCGAATGATATAACTAAAAAATTTGTGCCTTTTGATGGGTTGAACACTTCAGGAAGTATTACTCGTGGAGTGACTGTAGGAAATAATCAAAATGCAGTCACAAATTCTAATTTAGATCTTAAAATAACCGGAAAAATTTCAGACAAAGTCAGCATAAGGGCTTCAATACAAGACAGTAATATTCCTTTGCAAAACGGTGGTTATTCGCAACGGATTGATGAATTTGATCAAATTTTTATTGAATTGTTTTCAGAAAAATGGAGCCTTCGCGCTGGTGATTTATTTTTAGAAAACAGACAATCAAAATTTTTAAATTTCAATAAAAAAGTACAAGGCTTATCCACAAACTTTAGTTTTGGAAAACCGAACAATAAAACTACAGTTTTTGCATCAGGGGCATTAGTTCGTGGACAATATGCTAAAAGTAATTTTACTGGAAAAGAGGGAAATCAAGGACCATATAAATTACGAGGTCAAAACGGAGAATTGTATATTATTGTAATTTCGGGTTCAGAAAATGTTTTTGTAAACGGAATTTTGCTCAAACGTGGTGAGGACAAAGATTATATTATTGACTACAACGCTGGTGAAATAAAATTCACAACACAATTTCCTGTAACTTCAGAAATGAGAATTGTGATTGAATATCAATACACTGAAAGAAATTATACCCGTTTTGTGACGTATGGAGGCGCAATTCACGAAGCAAAAAAATGGAGTATTGGTGGATTTTTATATTCTGAAAATGATGTAAAAAACCAATCATTGCAGCAAAATCTTTCTGAAGATCAAGCACAAGTTCTAGTAAACGCAGGAGATAATATTGATTTGATGAATTCACAATCTGCTTATTTAGATTCCTATTCTGCAAATAAAATACTGTACAAAAAAGTTACACTTGGTTCTTTGACCTATTTTGAATACTCAAATCTTTCAACAGATGTTTTATTTAATGTTCGGTTTAGTTCAGTTGGCAATAATTTAGGAAACTATATTCTATCAAATACATCAGCAATAGGAAAAATCTACACCTATGTGGCTCCAGTTGCTGGAGTTCTTCAAGGAAATTTCGAGCCAATCATAAAATTAATTCCTCCAACTCAACTTCAACTAGCGACAATAATAGGAAAAATTAATCCATCTGAAAAAACTTTGATTGATTTTGAAATTGGAATAAGTGATAACGATAAAAATTTATTTTCAACTATTGATGATAAAGACAATGTTGGTTTAGCAGGAAAAATAAATCTAAAACAACGAATTTTTTCAAAAAAATGGACAGTCGACGCTTTTGGAAATTATCAATTTGTACAGAAAAATTTTAGAACTATTGAGCGACTTTTTGCAATTGAATTCAATAGAGATTGGAATTTAACTACATTTTCTGGAAATCAAAGTTATCTAATTTCGGGTTTAAATGTTCAATTGCCACAAAACGGAAAACTCATCTATCAATTCGAAAAACTAAACTTTTCAGAAAGTTTTTCGGGAAATCGTCATGTTCTAGATGCTTCTATAATTCATAAAAACATTAAAATTCAAAATCAAACTAGTTTTTTGCAAAGTGATGGAACGCTTTCAGATTCAAAATTTTTTAGAAATCATTCACAAGTTCGATATAATTTTAAAAAAAATTGGATAGGTTCTAGTTTTCGAACTGAGAATAATCAAGAAAAACTAAAAGCAACAAACAAATTTTCGACTTTAAGTCAAAAATTTGTAGAGTATGGTGCTTTAACAGGGCGAGGTGATTCTACAAAAGTTTTTGTAGAATTTGGTTATCTAAACCGTGTAAATGACAGTTTGCAATCTGGATTTTTGAAAAGAGTAAATCAATCGAATTCTTTTTATGTAAAATCAAAACTAATTCAATCCGAGAAAAGAAATTTAGCCGTTTTTGTCAATTACAGAACCTTAAAATTTGAAAATCCACTTACCAAAAATCAAAATTCTTTAAATTCTAGACTACAATTCAGCGATCGTTTTTTTAAAGATTTAGTTCAATCTACAACTAATTTCGAAACCACATCTGGAACAATAGCACAGCAAGAATTTACCTATTTAGAAGTTGCTCCTGGTCTTGGAGTCTATACTTGGAATGATTACAACGGCAATGGAATTCAGGAAATTTTAGAATTTGAAATTGCCCCATTTAGAGATCAGGCAAAATTCGTGAGACTGTATTTGCCCAATCAAATTTTCATAAACACACATCAAAATAAATTTTCACAATCCATCACACTAAATCCAAATATTTGGCTAAATCAAACTGGATATCGCAAACTGCTATCATTTTTTTATAATCAAACAACTTTTTCAGTAGATAGAAAAATTGTCAGAAACTCAGATAATTTTGACTTAAATCCGTTTAAGAATTCGGATGATTTATTAGGTTTAAATTCTAATTTCAGAAACGTTTTGTTTTATAATCGAGGAAAACAAAAGCATTCTGTTACCTATACTTTTTTGAATAATCAATCTAAAAATTTACTTTCAGCAGGTGCTTTAGAAAATAAAATTATCTCAAACCAATTACAATACGAACATTTATTTTCTAAAACTTGGTTATTCTCTTTGAATGGAAAGATTGGAATTTTGAATACAAAATCGGATAATTATTCAGCAAGAAATTTTAGTTTGAATACTTCAGAAATCAATCCTAAAATTGCCTATTTATTTTCTAAAAATGCGAGTTTAGATTTGTTTTATGTAAATCAAAATAAGAAAAATAGTATTGGAGAATTTGAAAATTTGAAACAAACACAATTTGGAACTTCATTTTCGTTTTCAAATGATAAAAAATTTACAACAAATGGCGAATTTTCTTTGATCGACAATCAATTTGTTGGGAATGAACTTTCACCAGTAGCATTTCAAATGTTAGAAGGATTGCAACCAGGTAAAAATTTGACTTGGAGATTGATTTTGCAAAAGAATTTGACACAATATTTAGATATAAATATAAATTATCAAGGCAGACAAAGTGAAACAAGTAAAACGATTCATACTGGTAATGTGCAACTTAGGGCTTTCTTTTAAATTCAGAATTAAATTTTTTGTACAAAACTATGAGAAATGAAATAATAGTATTACTTTTATTAATTAAATTTTAAATCTAATATCATGAAAAAATTATTGTTATTATGTTTCTTGTTTATTTTCACAACGAGTTTTTATGCTCAAGAAACAGCAACAAAGAAACCTAAAAAGGCTAAAACAGAGAAACCCGCAAAAGTAAAAAAAGAGGAAACTGCAAAACCTGACGCAGATAAAAAAGTAAAAAAAGTTGAAGCAAAAGCAAAACCTGAGGCTAAAAAACCTGAGAAAGAAGCAAAAGCAAAAACTACCGGCGCAACAACTTCAAAACCAGCAGCAGATGCTGATAAAGAAGCAAAAAAAGCAGAAGCAAAGGCTAAACGCGATTCGAAAAAAGCCGAAAAAGAAGCAAATGTAAAGACTACAGGAGCAACACCAGCATCTGAAAAAGAATCGAAAAAAGCAGAAGCAAAGGCAAAACGCGATGCTAAAAAAGCCGAAAAAGATGCTTCATCAACAACTGCAACTCCAGCAGTTTCTTCTGACAAAGAAGCGAAAAAAGCAGAAGCAAAGGCAAAACGTGATGCTAAAAAAGCCGAAAAAGAAGCAAATGAAAAAACGACTACAACTGAAGTAGAAGAAACTAAACCTGCAAAACCAACAACTACAACAACTAAAAAAGTTGTAAAAGAAAAAGAGTCTACTGAAAAAGCACCAACAACAGCCGACAAAGTTTCTGGAGAATATAATGGTAAAAAAGTGTATACAGGCCCGCGTGGAGGAAGATATTACATCAACAAAAATGGTAATAAAACCTACATTTCAGATGATAAGTAGTAGAATAACATGAAAAAAAACGCATCAGTGAAAACTGATGCGTTTTTTTGTGGAGAATATCGGATTCGAACCGACCACCTCTTGCCTGCCAGGCAAGCGCTCTAGCCAAATGAGCTAATCCCCCAAATTCTTTGCAAATATAACTTAAATAAAGTTGTAATTGCAAATCAAATTTAATGTTTTAGAAAACTAGATTCACTAAATTTGCATTTCAATTTGTATAAAATGAGTAAAATTAGAATCACAAAACAATTTAGTTTCGAAACAGGTCACGCCTTGTATGGCTATGATGGTAAATGTAAAAACGTCCACGGACACAGTTACAAACTTTCGGTAACCGTAATAGGAACCCCAATTAGCGACAGAAATAATGTAAAATTTGGAATGGTAATCGATTTTACAGACTTAAAAAAAATAGTAAAAGAGGAGATTGTTGATATTTTTGATCACGCAACAGTTTTTAATGAAACCACACCTCATGTAGAATTAGCTCATGAACTTCAATCTCGAGGTCATCACGTCATTTTAGTTTCCTATCAACCCACAAGCGAAAACATGGTCATTGATTTTGCTCAAAAAATTCAAAAACGATTGCCAGAAAGTATTCAACTTTTTTCGTTGAGACTTCAAGAAACTGAAACTTCTTTTGCAGAATGGTTCGCATCAGATAATTAAACTTTATGACTGTAGTCTAATTAAAATTGGAGTTTTTTTGAACTACAGATTTTTTCATCTTCGAAAAATGAAATCTATTTAAATCTATAAAATCTCTGGTAAAATACATTTAAGTTATATATCTAAATCACAGACAAATTTTATAAAAACAACAAAAAACCCGAGCATTTGCTCGGGTTTTGTTTACATCAGAAATTTATTATCTGACTAGTATCTGTAATATTCTGGTTTAAAAGGACCATCAACACCAACACCAATATAATCTGCTTGGTCTTTACGTAACACTTCCAATTCAACTCCAAGTTTTTCAAGGTGCAACATGGCTACTTTTTCGTCTAAATGTTTAGGTAACATGTACACGTTGTTTTCGTAGTTAGCAGAGTTTTTCCACAATTCTATTTGAGCCAAAACTTGGTTTGTAAACGAAGTACTCATCACAAAACTTGGGTGACCAGTAGCGCAACCAAGGTTAACTAAACGACCTTCAGCAAGAACCAAAATGTCTTTTCCTTCGATAGTGTATTTGTCAACTTGAGGTTTGATTTCTACTTTCGTATCACCATAAGCACCGTTTAACCAAGCCATATCAATTTCATTATCAAAATGTCCAATATTACAAACAATCGTTTTATCTTTCATTTTTCTAAAGTCAGCCTCTAAAACAATATCTTTATTTCCAGTTGCAGTACAAACAATATCAGCAGTAGCAATAACAGTTGATAATTTTTTAACTTCAAATCCGTCCATTGCAGCTTGTAAAGCACAAATTGGGTCAGTTTCAGTAACAGTAACGATAGAACCAGCACCTTTAAAAGAAGCTGCAGTACCTTTACCAACATCACCATATCCACAAACAACAACACGTTTTCCTGCTAACATCACATCAGTTGCACGACGAACCGCATCAACTGCAGATTCTTTACAACCATATTTGTTATCGAATTTTGATTTTGTAACCGCATCATTCACATTTATTGCAGGCATTGGCAACGTCCCAGCTTTAACTCTTTCATAAAGTCTATGAACACCAGTAGTAGTCTCTTCAGACAAACCTTTGATTCCAGCAATTAACTCCGGAAATTTATCAATAACCATATTAGTCAAATCACCGCCATCATCAAGAATCATGTTCAATGGTTTTCTATCTTCACCAAAGAATAATGTTTGCTCAATACACCAGTCAAAATTTACTTCATCAAGACCTTTCCAAGCATAAACCTGAATTCCAGCAGCAGCAATTGCAGCAGCAGCCTCATCTTGAGTAGAGAAAATATTGCAAGAAGACCAAGTCACTTCTGCTCCAAGAGCAATCAAAGTTTCAATCAAAACCGCAGTTTGAATCGTCATGTGCAAACAACCTGCAACACGAGCACCCTTCAAAGGTTTTTCATTTTTGTATTCAGTACGAAGAGCCATTAAACCTGGCATTTCAGCCTGCGCCAATTCAATTTCTTTTCTTCCCCAAGCCGCTAGAGAAATGTCTTTAACTTTGTAAGCCACGAATGGCATAGTTGCTGTACTCATATTATATAGTATATTTGTAATTAAATATTTTGGCAAATTTACGTACTAGATTTGTATATAAAAAATATTTAGCAATAATTATGAATTGTTTATTTATCTAATGTTTTAATAATCAGAAAAATAATTTTTAGTTGAAGCTAATCCTGCTATCATTCCAAAAAATTTTAGACGAAGAAAAATCGTCTAAAATTGTTTTTCCCTTCTATCAGGGCTAAAAATCAAAACATTAACATATCATGCCATTATTTAAAACCATAAATCACAATTCTAAAACCACAATTCATGTTTGGAAAATATCCGAAACATTCGACCAACTATCTTCCGAAATAATTTTAAACGAAAAATCACAGATTCGACTGCAAAACATGAAATCCCAAATGCATCAACTTGGATTTCTATCAGTCCGAAAATTGCTACAAATAGCAGAATATTCTGATTTTGATTTGTACTACGATGAAAATGGTAAACCACATCTATTAGACAATAAATTTATTTCCATATCACATTCTCATCAAATGTCCGCAATCGTAATTAGTGACGAACCAGTAGGAATTGATCTCGAAATTCAAAAAGAAAAAGTTTTGAAAATTGCTTCGAAGTTTATGAACGTTTCACATCTCGAAAATATTTCACACGAAGATAAAATCAAAAAAGCAACTGTAATTTGGGGAGTTAAAGAAACTATTTTTAAAATCGAAAACAAAAAAGGAATCAGTTTCCCAGATCATATTTTCGAAAATAATTTCGATTTAAAAGACAAACAAACCAAAGCAGAATTACGGTTTAATAATAAAATAAAAATATTCAACATTCATTTTAAAGAAATTGAGGAATATATTCTGGTTTGGGGATTTCAACATTAATTTGGAATCAAAATTTATTATTATCTTTGTATAAAAATTTAATTATGGAAACACCAGTTAAAAATCCAGTTTTCAAGTCTGCGGACGAAATAATTCATTTGATGCTAGAAAGCAAAAAACAATCAAAGATTGAAAGTCAGGAGCGATATAATACACCCGAATTTCAAGAAATCTTGAGAAAACTAAGAGCATTAAAAAAACAAAACAAATGAATTATCATTTCTTTTTTGATGGTGGTTCGAACAATATTTATGCTTTCGAAACAGATTTGGGAATATCTTACGAAGTTAAATTTCGTCCAAATTCCTACCTTCTTGGAGATGAAACTACGGTTTATGCCAGTCATATTTATGAGTTTATAATTGAGATTGTTTACAATCCGTTAGGCAAAAATCCACCATTAGATAAATTAATTTCCAAAACAATTTCAAATATCATAAAAGACTTTTATTACAAAAAAAATGGTTCAGTTTGTATTTATATTTGCGATTCATCAGACGGGAGACAAGAACTTCGTCGCAGAAAATTTGACGATTGGTTTTACAGTGAACCCGATTTTGGGCTATTAAAATTTGATGAACATATACGAGATTCTAAAGGAAATTCCTATCCAATTTCATTGATTATTCAAAAATCAAACCCATATTTTATAGAGATTATTGATGGTTTTAGAAAAATTGCTTTAGAAAACAATCAAAATAAATAATGCATCTCTACAACCAAATCCTTCAATCTAAAAAATTAAACCGAAAATTATTAGCCATTCTAATCGATCCAGATAAAATCGATTCAGACAAAATTGATTTGGTATCACAAAAAATCAATCAATCGTCCGCAACACACATTTTCATTGGTGGAAGTTCATTTCATGGAAATTATTTAGACGAAATCATTGAAAAATTAAAAGCAAATATAACCTTACCTATTATTTTATTCCCAGGAAATCCATCTCAAATTTCCAATAAAGCAGATGCGATTTTGTTTTTGAGTTTAATTTCGGGCAGAAATCCAGATTATTTAATAGAGCATCAGGTTAATTCTGTTCCGATTCTCAAAAAAACCAATCTCGAAATCATATCTACAGGCTACATTCTTGTTGAAAGTGGTAAAAAAACAGCCGTAGAACTAGTAGTCAAACCAAACCATTATCTAAAACCAATCCACAATATATTCTTCAGACGGCGCAAGCAGGAGAATTTTTAGGTAATAAACTCATTTATTTAGAAGCAGGAAGTGGTGCAGATTTGCCAATTTCAGAAGAAATTATAACTTTGTTGGCTCAAAATATTGAAATCCCCTTAATAGTAGGAGGAGGAATTCGCTCTTTATCAGAAATTGCAAAAGTGCATAACGCAGGTGCTGATTTGGTAGTGATTGGTACCGCTTTTGAGGATAATATTAATTTTTTTAACAAGTCCTAAAAGTTTTTTTAAACCTGATGGGTCTAAATAATATAAAATGATAGATTTTTTCATAAAAGCCTACAAAGACGCCACAAATACTCAAATATTTATGGAGTTTTTAGCATTTATATTCGGAATTACAAGTGTTTGGTTAGCAAAAAAAGAAAACCTTTTAGTGTATCCAACAGGATTGGTTTCAACAATAATAACCGTTTACTTACTCTACAAAGCGAGATATTTTGGCGACATGACCATGAATATATATTATTCAATTATGAGTATTTATGGCTGGTTCATGTGGACAAAAAACAGCAATAAACCGGATTTACCAATTACAAGAACAACTCCAAAAGAAAAAAACATTGGATTTGTAATGTTTCTAATCACAATGCTCTTTACCTATTTTGTGTATCAATTTTTCGGACAAAAATTAGAAATTCCGAATTATATTGATATTTTTACATCGGGAATATTTTTCACAGCCATGTGGTTCATGGCATTAAAGAAAATTGAGAATTGGACATTGTGGATTCTTGGCGATTGCATAGCAGTTCCACTGTTTGCATATAGAGGACTTGGAATGTTATCCTTGCAGTACCTGATTTTTACAATTTTAGCGATTTACGCTTATTTAGAATGGAAGAAAACCTTAGACAACAACAAACTAACATAATCAAGATTGCGCTGTTTGGTCCAGAATCAACTGGGAAAACTACGCTCTCTAGGCAACTAGCTGAACATTTCAAAACAGTCTGGATTCCAGAATTTGCGCGGGAATATTTGCAAACAAAACTTGAGAAATATGGTAAAGTTTGCGAGCCAGAAGATATGTTGCCCATAGCAATTGGTCAAACCAAACTCGAGAACGATATATTGAGTATTGCAAATAAATTTTTATTTTGTGATACTAATTTAATGGTTACAAAAGTTTATTCCGAGGCATATTATAATTTTTGTGACCCAATTTTAGACGATGCTGCAAAAAATCATAAGTACGATTTGTTTTTTTTGACAGATATTGACATGCCATGGGAAAAAGATGACTTGAGAGATAGTGCAGAAAACAGAGACAAATTTTTTAGTATTTTTCAAGATTCACTAATTGAAAATAAAAAACCTTTCATCAAACTTTCCGGTTCAAAAGAAAATAGATTACAAATTGCTATTTCAATCGTAAACGATTTAGTAAAAGCCAAAGAAATGGGTTTTTCGTCAAATGATTTTGTGCAAATTTACAATCAAGGAATTTCATTAGATAGTATTAATTCTCAAAAAAAAAACTTTGAAAATGGAATTTCAAAAACAGTTATTGAAAGACCAGCGAAAATAAATGACGGAATTTTAACCTTTTTAGAATCTGAATTCATAGTGAAATCCAAGTTTTTCGATTCAAAAAAGAATAATTTTAAACTCAAGAAGTTTGTCCCTGCATCTGGTGCTGCCAGCAGAATGTTTAAATTTTTAAATGAATTTATTAAAGATTTTGATATCGATAATGAATCAATAAATAGTTACATAAATAAAAAAAGTGCAAATGATTTAACAGTTTTTTTGGCAGGACTAGAAAAATTTCCTTTTTTTCAAAAAGTAGATAAATCTTTAAAAACAACTTTTTCTGATTTTAATTTATGGGATAGTGACAAGAAAAACCTACAATTTATTGAGTTTTTGATTCTCAATCAAGTTTTTGATTTTGCAAACAAGCCAAAAGCAATATTACCTTTTCATAAATATAAAAATCATATAGCAACCCCAATAGAAGAGCATTTAAACGAAAGTGTTTTTTACGCCTCTTCAAACAATATTTCGAATTTGCATTTCACAATTTCTAAAAACCATCAAGAGCAATTCGAGATTATTTTATCTCATGTAAAACAAAAAATCGAAAAAGAATCGGGTTCAAAAATTAATGTAGCCTTTTCGTATCAAGAAACAAAATCAGATACTATTGCCGTTGATTTAAAGAATAATCCGTTGAGAAATGAATTTGGAAGTTTGATTTTCAGACCTGGCGGTCATGGAGCTTTACTAGAAAACCTCAATAACTTGGATGCGGACATTGTTTTTATAAAAAATATTGACAATGTAATTCAAAACCATAAGGAACAAATTGCATTATATAAAAAAGGATTAGCAGGAATTTTATTAGAAATGCAATATCAAATTTTTGATTTTTTGAATCAAATTGAAAACAATTCAATTCAAGAAAATAATATTACAGAAATCATTGAATTTATTTCCAAAAAACTCAACATTCAAATTATTGACGGTTTTGATAAATTTACTTTTGAAAATAAAATACATTATTTAGTTGAGATTTTGAATCGTCCAATTAGAGTATGCGGAATGGTCAAAAATGAGGGTGAACCTGGTGGAGGTCCATTTTGGGTCAAGGATCAAAAAGGCAATACTTCGTTGCAAATTGTTGAAACGGCTCAGGTAGACATGAAAAATATACAGCAGGCGCAGATTCTAAAAAATTCAACACATTTCAATCCAGTTGATTTAGTTTGTGGGATTAAAAATTACAAAAAGCAAAAATTTAATCTTCAAGATTTTGTAGATCATAGCAGTGGCTTTATAGTAGAAAAAACAAAAAACGGAATGGATTATAAAGCTTATGAACTTCCGGGTTTGTGGAATGGTGCTATGGCAAAATGGATAACTATTTTTGTACAAGTTCCTCTGATAACCTTTAATCCAGTGAAAACGGTAAACGATTTATTAAAACCAGCACATCAACCAAATTATACGAATTTTGGATAAAGAAAAAATCATATCAGAATTGACATTCAAAGCCGTGAGAAGTTCTGGCGCAGGCGGACAAAACGTGAACAAGGTTTCCTCGAAAGTAGTGCTAACTTTTGATTTGGTGAATTCGCAATCACTTTCTGATGAAGAAAAAACTCGAATTCAAAGCAAAATAGCCACACGATTAACCTCAGAAAACATTTTGATTTTGAATTGCGACGAAGATAGAAGTCAACTCAAAAATAAAGAATTAGTTGTCAAACGTTTTTTAGATCTTATGAAAAAAGCATTGGTTATTCCAAAAGAGCGCAAACCAACTAAAATTCCTAAATCGGTAATACAAAAAAGATTAAACGATAAAAAAAATACTTCAGAAATAAAATCATCACGAAAAAATCCAGAAATATAATTTTTTGTATTACTTTTGCGTTGTCTCAAAGGGGTGCTCTACTAAGGGCTGAGATTATACCCAACGAACTTAGAACAGGTAATGCTGTTTAAGGAAAAATGACATCAAATAGTGTGCACGCTACATTTTGTCATAGGAACATTTTTAATTTAACAACAGAATAATTACCCCTTTTATTTGTAAAAAACATTTTTACGAATGAAAACCAATTTAATTTCAAAGACTCTAATTTTAGCGTCTTTTTTCTTCAATCTTTCACCTTTTTTATCCTTTTCACAAGAAATAAAAAAAGATTCTATCAAAACACAACTTGATGAGGTTCTTGTGAATGCTACACGAGTCAATGACAAAACTCCAATGACTTTTAGTAATTTTTCTAAAAAAGAAATTGCAAAACGAAACTTGGGACAAGACATTCCAATTCTAATGAATTTTCTTCCATCTGTAGTTACAACATCAGATGCAGGAAATGGGTTTGGTTACACAGGAATTCGGGTTCGAGGATCAGATGCAACACGAGTAAACGTTACAGTAAATGGAATACCATATAACGATTCTGAAAGTCAAGGAACCTATTTTGTAGACATGCCAGATTTCGCATCTTCGTTGCAAAGCGTTCAATTGCAACGTGGTGTGGGAACTTCTACCAACGGAAGCAGTGCTTTTGGCGCAAGTCTAAACATGTTGACAGACAGTTATTCCACAACTAGCAATGGCGAAATTTCAAACTCTTTTGGAAGTTTCAATTCCCGAAAGCATACCATAAAATTCAGTACAGGTTTAATGAATGATCACTTTGAAATTGCAGGTCGATTGTCTAATTTGAAATCTAACGGGTATATTGATAGAGCAACATCAGATTTAAAAGGTTACTTTTTGCAGGGCTCTTATGTTGGTAAAACGACATTAATTAAAGCCTTGCTTTTTGGTGGAACTGAAAAAACCTATCAAGCCTATTATGGCATTGATGAAGCAACCCTAAAAATCAATCGAACCGAAAACACTATTGGAGCATTTACAGATGAATTTGGAGTAAAACGTTTTTATGATAATGAAACAGACAATTACAAACAAGATCATTATCAATTGCATTGGAACGAAAAAATTTCTGATAAATGGAACACCAATTTGGCTTTTCATTACACAAAAGGGCTTGGATATTATGAAAATTATAAAGAAGATCAAAAACTAGTGAAATATGGATTGCCAAACATAGTAATTGGCGGCGTAACAATCACAAAAACCGATTTAATTCGTCAAAAATGGTTAGACAACGATTTCTACGGAACAACTTTTTCAGCAAATTACAAAGACCAGAAACTCGATTTTATTTTTGGTGGAAGTGCAAATATTTATGAAGGAAAGCATTTTGGAAAAGTAATTTGGGCCAGATTTGCTTCAAATTTAGAATTGGGGAACAAATACTACGATGATTCTGCAAAGAAAACTGAGGCAACTATTTTTGCTAAAGCAACTTACAAGTTTACCGAAAGATTGAGTATTTATGGCGATTTACAATATCGAAACGTAAATTATAAAGCCAATTTTGACCCAACAAACTTAGTAAACGAAACATTTAGATTTGTGAACCCAAAAGCAGGATTTACCTATTTAGTAAACAAAAATCTAAATATTTATTTTTCTTATGCCAAAGCAAACCGTGAACCAAACCGAACCGATTATGAAAACGGAATTCCTAAACCTGAAAAATTAGATGATTTCGAAATCGGGTGGCGATTTGCAAATTCAAAAATGCAATTGAATATCAATGGTTTTTACATGCTATACAAAGATCAATTAGTGTTAACAGGTGCTTTAGACGCAGTTGGAAGCCCAATTAGAACTAACGTTGGTAAGAGTTTTAGACGTGGAATCGAAATTGATGCAAGTTTCAAATTAACCGAAAAGTGGAATATTCGTCCAAACATTGCAATTAGCGAAAACAAAAATGTTGATTTTGTAAACGACAACGGAACGACTTTAGAGAATTTAGGAAATACCAACATTGCCTATTCTCCGAAAATTGTTGCAGGAAACATTTTGAATTTTTCACCTGTTAAAAATTGGGAATTATCAATGATGTCTAAGTTTGTTGGTGAACAATTTTTATCAAATATCGAAGATCAAAACTCGAAATTAAAAGACTATTTCGTGCAAGATTTTCAGGCAAGTTTTGTAATACAACCCAAAAAAATCTTCAAAGCAATTGAGTTTTCATTGTTAGCCAACAATATTTTCAATAATCTATACATTTCAAACGGTGCAGATTATGGTGGCGGATATGTGGTTTATTTCCCGCAAGCTGGAAGTCATTTTTTGGCAGGAATGACCTTGAAGTTTTAGATTCAAAAGATAAAAACGCCTTTCGAAAGATGGGCGTTTTTTTTAAAACACATGAAATAGTAATATATTATATTACTATTTATGTTTTCTTTCCCTATTTTTGTACTTCAAGATAATTCGAAATGAACAAAAATTATTACGCAATATTGATGGCTGGTGGAGTAGGTTCGCGTTTTTGGCCAGTGAGTACAACGGAGTTTCCAAAACAGTTTCATGACATGTTGGGAGCAGGTGATACGCTAATTCAAAAAACATTTCAGCGTTTAGCAAAACTCATCCCAGTTGAAAATATTTTTATTTTGACTAATGAAAAATACAATGATATTGTCCTAGAGCAATTGCCAATCATCAAGCAAGAACAGGTTTTGCTAGAACCAGCAATAAGGAATACGGCACCATGCATATTATATGCTTCGTTAAAAATTCAAAAACAAAATCCAAACGCCGTTATGGTGGTTGCTCCAAGCGATCATTGGATAGAGAATGAAACTATTTTTGCAGAAAATTTGCAACAATGTTTTGATTTCTGTGCTACCCAAAATGCTTTATTGACTCTTGGAATCCAACCTACTTTTCCCAATACAGGTTTTGGATATATTGAGTTTGATAAATCAGATTCAAACACAATTAAAAAAGTTGCGCAATTTCGAGAAAAACCAGATTACGATACTGCAAAATTGTTTTTAAATAGTGGAAATTTTTTATGGAATGGTGGAATTTTTATTTGGTCAGTAAAATCAATTATAGCATCATTTGAAAAATTTCAACCACAAATGAATGCTTTGTTTCTAAGGGGTTTGCAAAGTTATAATACTAATTTAGAGCAATCTTTCATAAATGAAAACTACGAATTGGCAGAAAACATTTCAATTGATTATGCCATTTTAGAAAATGCAGAGAATGTGTATGTACTTCCTGCAACTTTCGATTGGAATGATCTTGGAACATGGGGATCTCTTCATGAAAAACTCGATAAAGATGAAAATCAAAATTCAGTTGTAAATGCGACTGTTTTGTTGAATAATGCTTCAAATAACATCATCAGTACATCAAAAGAAAAATTAGTTGTAATTGATGGTTTACAAGATTACATCATCGTTGATAAAGACAACACGTTGCTAATTTATCCAAAATCAAAAGAACAAGAAATAAAAGCAATAGTAAATCAACTTACAAGTAGTTAAATATATTCTAGAGTTCTTTCCAAAGCCATTCCACGAGAACCTTTGATCAGAATCATGTTGTTTACTACCTTGTTAGTTTCCAAAAATGTTACTAAATCTGAAAATTTTTCAAAAAAAACGAAATTAGATTTTTCTATTTTATTTTTGTAAAAATCTGAACCAATAAAAAAACATTTGATGTTTTTTTCGATTTCTAATTGAGAAATAATTCCGTTATGTTCGGCTAAACTTTCCTCGCCTAGTTCAAACATATCACCAAGAATCAAAGTTTTGTTGGGATTTTTTAGTTGAATGAAATTTTCTATAGCAACTTTCATGCTACTTGGATTTGCGTTGTAGGCATCTAAAATAATTTTGTTGTTGCCTTTTTCCATTAATTGAGAGCGGTTATTTTCAGGAACATAACTTTCAATTGCTGATTTTATATCACCATCTGAAATTTTAAAATAGATCCCGATAGTAATTGCAAGATTAATATTATTAGCATTATACAATCCAACTAAATGAGATGTTATTGTAGTTTCGTTAAATCTAATTTCTACAAATGGATTTGCAGTTATAGATTTGATATTTAAGTTAGAATTTGTTTCATTTAAACCAAATGTAAATCGTTCGATTGTTGTAGTTTTTTCAACTTGAATTGGATCTTCAAGATTTACAAAAGCAATTTTTTTATTTGATTTTAGATAATTATACATTTCACTTTTACCAATAATAACTCCTTGAATACCACCAAAACCCTCTAAGTGTGCTTTACCAAAATTGGTAATATATCCAAAATCTGGGTTTGCTATTTCGCAAAGAAATTCAATTTCTTTTTGATGATTAGCTCCCATTTCAACAATTCCAATTTCTGTCTCTTTAGTAAAAGAGAGTAGGGTGAGAGGCACACCAATATGATTGTTTAAGTTACCTAAAGTAGCATTAGTCTTAAATTTTTTAGATAAAACTACATTAATCAGTTCCTTGGTTGTAGTTTTTCCGTTGCTTCCGGTCAGAGCAATAACAGGAATATTCAAATATTTCCTGTGGTATTTTGCAAGTTCTTGAAGTGTTTGTAAACTATCATTTACAAGAATTGTTCTTTCATCAATAAAAAAATCTTTGTTATCGATTACTACAAATTTTGCACCTTTTTCAAGTGCTTCTTTAGCAAATGTATTAGCATCAAAATTTTCACCTTTTATTGCTAAAAACATCGAATTAATTTCGATTTTTCGAGTATCAATGCAAATATTTTTGCAGTCTAAATATTTCTGATGAAGCGTTTCTATTTTCATATTTCAAATATAATACGAATTTTAATAAATTAAAATTTTATTCATAAAAAAAGCCCTTCGAAAAGGGCTTTAAAATATTTTATATAAAATTACTGTTTAGGATTTCCTCTAGGAGATTTTCTATTTGATTTTGGTCCAACTTTAGACATTGCACATCTAAAGCCAATGTAATCTGTAGCCATATCTTGTGGAAAGTATCTCCTTTGTGCAGGGTCTAACCAATAGGCTCTGTCTCTCCATGAACCTCCTTTGTAAACTCTTGCTTCGTCATTTACTAATGTAGTTCTTTTTGATGATTTGTCATATCTTCTAACCATATCCCCCAAGCTGTCTACACTAACTTGATGTTCTGGTGAATCATACATTTTTTCTTTTTCGGATACTTTTTTTCCTGAAACTTCATCAGTAGTACCAAATTTGAAAAATCTTGAAGATTGTTTATCACCATCTCTGTAATTTTTATTATCACTTTGGCTAAAGTTAGTTCTCAAATAAGTTTCTTGTTCATCAACAGGAACTTGAGCTATTTGACCAGGATAATTTCTTGCAACAACTTTACCATTTGCTAGCGTATCAAAAACTTGAGTTTCAGGTGTTACTATGACAACTTTACCATCAGTACCAATTTTATTTTTCATGTAAACGTTACCTCTGAAGTAATTGAAATCATTAGCTTCGTCATCAATCATTGGTCTGTAAACATCCTGTACCCATTCTGCAACGTTACCAGCCATGTCATACAATCCAAAATCATTTGGCGGATATGCTTTCACATATTGTGAAATGTCTGCACCATCATCTGACCATCCTGCAATTCCACCATAATCACCTTTAGTGTTTTTGAAATTGGCAAGTTGATCTCCTTTAATTTTTCTTTTTCCTGTTCTAGTATAACTTCCTGACCAAGGATATTTCTTTTGTCCTTTGTATATGTTATATTCTCTTTGTCCAATGTCTGCTGCCGCAGCATATTCCCATTCTGCTTCTGTTGGCAATCTGTATTCTGGTAAAATAATACCAGAAGTTCTTTGAGCATATAAATTTTTAGGCTCTCCGACTGGAGCAGCACCTTTTTTAGTAGATTGTTTTGGTTTTTTTGAACCAACACCTTTCCTACCTTTTAATACTATTTTTTCATCACCACCATATGTTTTTGTTGGAGCAGCAAGGTAAGTGTCTGTACTGAAAGTTGCAGTTGCATTAACATCTGTTACTTTGGCGTCTTTTTTAAGATATCCTTCTCTTTCTAAAACATTTTCGTTAACACGATCAGTTCTCCATTTAGCAAATTCAGTTGCTTGAATCCAATTTACTCCAACTACAGGATAACTTGCGTATGCAGGGTGTCTTAAATAGTTATTAGTCATGGTTTCATTGTAACCAAGTCTATTTCTCCAAACTAGAGTATCTGGTGAAGCACCTTCGTATATTTTTCTGTATTTTTCATCTTCTGGTGGAAAAACTCTTTTTAACCAATCTAAATATTCCATGTACATGAAGTTAGTAACTTCTGTTTCATCCATAAAAAAAGATTGAACATGTTGTTGAGACGGAGTATTTGTCCACTCATGCATAACATCATCCTGAACTTTTCCCATTGTAAAAGTACCGCCTTCAACGGCTACTAATCCTGGTGCAGTTTCCTGCTTTTTGAATTTGTTGTTGTACTGGAAACCACCTTTTTTGTCATTAATTTTCCAGCCTGTTGCTGATGATTTGTCTTTCGAACTTGACTGTTTGCTACAACTAGCAAAACCAAATAAAATTGCTAATGTTAGCATTAATTTGAGAGTCATGAATTTGTTTACTTTCATAGTTTAGTAGGTAATGAATTTCGTTGTGCAATATAGGAATTAACATTAACATTGCAAATTTTTTCTTAAAATTTAATTAAAAAATATTTTTTTAGTAAAATCTTACAATCCTTAACGCTATTTTTGTTGTATTATTGTTTCAATTTTTGCAATATTTTAAAATTAATTGCGTTTTGAATTTCTATGAAAAAACTTTTTACTTTTTGTTTTATTTTTTATGCTTTTTTTTGTTTTTCTCAAAACCAAGGAAATGTATCAATTGAATGGTTGGCATCCAACAAACTTGCCTATAGTACATTTGAATTAAATGTTCCACAGTTCAAATCACCTTCCTTTTATTATGATTATGTGTCAAAAAAAGTAAGTTATATTCTCAAAATCGAATCAAATTTTTTTGCTGATGAAAATTCAATTGTTCTGAGCAATATCGTTTATGAACCTATTTCTTTGATTGAATTAGGTGAAATAGAGGTAAACAAAATACCTTCTTCGCCAATGCCAATTTTAAATAATAGTGAGGCAAGAGATTTAATTTACACTCAAATTACTTTTTCTCCAATTATAAAGGTTGGAAATACGTTCAGCAAAATGATTTCATTTACGTATCAGTTTAACCCAAGTCCTCCTAGTTCTTTAAAACTTTCTAAATTGAATTCTGCTAGTATTTCAAATTCCGTTTTGGCATCAGGAAGTTGGTTTCGATTTTATATAAAAACTTCGGGAGTTTATAGTCTTAGTAAATCTTTTATAGAATCTCTTGGTGTAAATCTTTCTGGAGTTGATCCTAAAAAAATTAAAATATATGGAAATGGTGGTCGAATGCTTCCTTTGTTAAATAGTATTCCATATCCAAATGATTTAGAAGAAAACGCTATTCAAGTAACTGGTGAAAATGACGGTGCTTTTGATTCTGGAGATCAAGTTTTGTTTTATGGCGAAGGAGTTGATACTTGGAATGAAGAAAGTAAAACCAATGGTAATTTATATTCAGATCGCTCTTATTATTATGTAAATGTCGATGGAAACTTTGGAAAAAGAATTCCAATTGCAATTCAACCCATTGGTGCTCCAACTATTGCAATTGATGCATTTGATGATTCACAGTTTCATGAAGTTGATCTCATCAATTTAGGTAAATTAGGCAGACAATGGTATGGAGAAAAATTTGATCTCAACAATATTCAAACTTTTAATTTTGATTTCCCAAATTTTGTCCCTGGGTCTCAAATAAATTCTAAAGTTTATTGTGGATCAGTAGGAATTAATAATACTGATTTTTCGGTTTCGTATAATGGAGCAAATGCGGGTACTATATCTCTACCAGGTACTTCTTACCCTGGAAATATTTTTAGTATTGCAGATTTGAATTATTCTGCACCTGCTACTCAAACGGCAAATATAACCTTGACTTACAATAACAATGGGGTACCTTCTTCGGTTGGTTATTTAGATCGGATAAATGTAAATGCAAAACGATTTTTGAAAGGATATGGAAGTCAATTTCGTTTTCAATATGATTTGTCAAATAGTACTATCGGAATTGGAGCCTACGAATTTACTAATTCAAATACAATTTCTCAAGTTTGGGATGTAACAGATATATATAATGTAGAAAAATACGAAAATCCAAGTTCAAGTACTTTTTCTTTTAAAGCGAATATGGGGAGTTTACGAAAATATGTGGCTATTGATTTTTCAAATTTGTATACTCCTTTAAAAGATGCTACTTCTCAAATTTCAAATCAAGATCTGAAAGGAACTATTTTCAAAGACAACCAAGGTAATTTTTTAGATGTTGATTATTTAATTATAACTCCGAATGGTTTTAGAAATCAAGCAGAAAAATTAGCTAATTTTCATAGAAATTATTCAGGCTTAAATGTAAAAGTGATAACTCTTGATCCGATTTATGTAGAATTTAGTTCAGGAAAACAAGATATTGGAGCCATTCGTAATTTTGTGAAATATGTTTATGAGAATGCTTCAACTCCATCAAAAAGAGTAAAATATTTGAACCTTTTTGGAGATGCATCATATGATTTTAAAGATAGAATTTCTATAAAAAACAATTTCGTTCCCATTTATCATGCGTTAAATAGCCAAACAATTGGAGAGATTTCTTTTGCTTCGGATGATTTTTTTGGATTTATGAGTTTGAATGAAGGTAAAGTAGAAACTTTCAGAGGTGATTTAGATATTGCTGTTGGTCGAATGATTGCAAATTCTGCTCAACAAGCAGATGAATTAGTAAACAAAGTGATTGATTATCATGATATAAAATCCTATGGAAATTGGAGAAATAATACTGTATTTGTAGCAGATGATCCAAGTATTGCCGATGCAGGCGATAATGAATTGCAATTTAGACAAAATAATGTTGCAGATAGACTAACGCTAGAAAAACCATTTTTTAATGTAAAAAAAATCCTTTTAGATTCCTATGTTCAAGAATCAACAGCTGGGGGTTTTAGATATCCGAAGGCACGTGAAGATTTTTTCAATTCTTTTGAAAGAGGGGCTCTAGTGGTAAATTATCTTGGACATGGAGGAGAAGATGGTCTAACTCAGGAACGTGTTTGGGAAAAAATCGATGGGCAAAGTTTAACAAATAGATATAAATATCCTCTTTTTGTTACTTTAACCTGTGATTTTTCTAGATTTGACAATCCTTTCAGAAAAACAGCAGGAGAGTTCGTGTATTGGAATCCTCGCGGTGGAGCCATTTCAATGATAACAACTGTTCGTGAAATAGGTCAGAGCACCGCTCAAAATTTCAATGATTTTTTTGGTGAAAAACTTTTTTCTTATGGATCAAATCAATACACCTCTATAGCCGAAGCGGTTCGGTTAGCGAAAAACATTATTCCGAGTAACGTTGTTTTTTATCTTGGTGATCCTGCATTGAAATTAGCAATTCCTGAGCAAAAATTAGTATTAACTAAAGTCAATAATTTGCCAATCTCTGGACCAATTCCAGATTTAAAATCATTGGATTTTGTAACTCTTTCTGGTGAAGTTCAAGATGAGAATAATGTACCTGTAAATAATTACAATGGAGATTTGATAGTAAATATTTTTGATAAAAATATCCCAAGAAATACACTTCGAAATGATGGGGCAAATGCTTTTCCATCTGGCATAACTATGCCATTTATTACACTTGGAGAAACCATCTTTAGAGGAAATGCTACTGTGGTTAATGGCAAATTTGAGTTTGGATTCGTTGTGCCAAGAGACATTCGAATACCATTAGGAAACGGCAGGGTTAGTTTTTATGCTAAACGAAATCAAATACTGTTAGATAAAACAGGTTATAATACAGACATAAAAATTGGTGGAGTAAATCTCACTGCACCAGTAGATGTGACGCCACCCAAGGTTCGTATTTACATGAATGATGAAACTTTTGTAACAGGTGGTATTACCAATGAATCTCCCTTTTTTCTTGCTTTTATGGATGATGAAAACGGCATGAACACAGCAAGCGGAATTGGTCATGACATGGTTGCCATTTTGGATGGTAATGTAGTCACACCTTACATATTAAATGATTATTACGAAACCGAACTCAATAATTACAAAAAAGGAAAACTCAGATATCAATTCAAAAAACTTTCTTTAGGACTTCATACATTAACTTTCAAAGCTTGGGATGTGTACAATAATTTGGTTACATCAGAAATTCAGTTTATAGTCGTTGGTGATGAAACATTAACTTTGTCAAATGTTTTGAATTATCCAAATCCATTTGTGAATTACACACAATTTTGGTTTTCACACAACAGACCATTTGAACAATTGGATGTTCAAGTTCAAGTAATGACCATTACAGGAAAAGTAGTTTGGACAAAAAATGAAAATATTCAAACCAATGGCTTTTTATCTAGAGAAATATCTTGGGATGGAAAGGATGATTTTGGAGATCGATTAGCAAAAGGAGTTTACATATATAAATTAACAGTCAGGTCGCCATTGACAGATACCACATCAGAAAAATACGAGAAACTTGTAATACTTTGAGAAAATACTATATTTGTGAAAAATAATTTAAAATATATTCAATAAAACACCGTTATAAAATTATACAACAATTATAAAATCCCCAGATTTTAAAAATAATACCCATTTATGAAAAAAATTTCAATATTATTTATTTGCCTTTTTTCGATTATTAAATTATCAGCGCAACAAAGAGTAATTACAACTGGAGTTCCATTTTTATTAGTTTCAGCAGATGCACGATCAGCAGGATTAGGTGATCAAGGTGTTGCAACTTCTGCAGATGCTTTTTCGCAACAATGGAATCCTTCAAAATATGCTTTCATTGAAAAACAACAAGGTGGATCTCTAAGCTATACACCGTATTTGACAAGTTTAGTAAATGACATTTCGCTGGCGCAATTAACGTATTATAATAAAATTAATGATCGTAGTGCTTTTGGCGCAAGTTTTCGTTATTTTGGACTAGGAGAAATCGAATTACGTCAAAATTTTGATGATCCTGCAAATGTGGTTAAACCAAATGAACTTGGTTTAGATTTATCTTACTCATTAAAATTAAGCGAAAGTTTTGCAATGGGAATTGGTGGACGATACATTCGTTCCAATCTAAAAATTCCAGATGGGAATCAAGACACAAGTGCTGCAAGTTCTTTTGCATTTGATATATCAGGATTTTTTCAAGGTGAAGAAGTAGCTTTCAATGATTTTAACGGTCGTTTACGATTTGGATTTAATTTTCAAAATTTGGGGCCAAAAATTAGTTATGACACCACTGTTTCTGATAAAACAGCCAATTTTCTGCCTGCAAACATGAAACTTGGTGCAGGGTATGATTTTGTTTTTGACGAATATAGTAAATTTACTCTTAGCACAGAATTTACTAAACTTTTAGTACCTACACCTTTTGAAATAGTACTTCCAAAAGATACAAACGGAAATGGATCAATAGATCCTGCCGAGCAAAATGCTGCAACTTCTGCCAACAGAGCAAACAACAACGAGTATCAAGCTATAAACTGGACTTCTGGTATTTTTAAATCCTTTGGTGATGCTCCAGGTGGATTTAGCGAAGAATTAAAAGAGTTTACTTATTCAATAGGTGGCGAATATAATTATCAAGATTCATTTGCGTTTCGTTTAGGGTATTTTCATGAAAGTCAAGACAAAGGTGCGAGAAATTTTTTCACACTCGGAGCAGGCTTTAAATACAATGTAATCAAAGTAGATGTATCCTATTTATTCAACGCATCGAAAATAAAAAGTCCGCTCGAAAACACATTACGATTTTCTTTATCGTTTGCTTTTGGAGACGATTATACTAACAACTAATTTAAAAATTATTTAAATATAAATCCAAATTTCGAATTTTGAAATTTGGATTTTTTTTCCTAATTATTTAAAACATATGAAAGAAATTTACATTGAAACTAAACTTACAGTTTTTGAATCCTTAGAAGAATTAAACACAGACATCCAAAATCTGATGATTCAAGCAATTGAAATCAGAAAAAAAGCATATGCTCCCTATTCAAAATTTAGAGTTGGTTGTGCACTACTTTTAGATAATGGAAAAGTAATTTTAGGGTCAAATCAAGAAAACGCTGCCTATCCTTCAGGACTTTGTGCAGAACGTGTAGCGATTTTCTTTGCGGGTTCTAACTTTCCAGAATCAAAAATATTAAAAATGGCAATTACTGCAACATCGGATTTGACTTCCAACACAACCCCAATTCCACCATGCGGATCTTGCAGGCAATCAATTGCTGAATACGAAATGAATCAAGGTTTACCAATAGAAATGTATTTTATGGGAGAATTTGGTGAAATTTATAAATCGAATTCACTAAAGAATTTACTTCCATTTACTTTTGATAAAAATTTCCTGTAAAAGGTCTAAAAAATAGGTTTTAAATTTTACATCTAACTCGGAATTTCATACTTTTGCAAATCGCAAAATGATGTGAGTAAATTATTTTGTAAATTAGTTACTAAAAAGTTGATCAAAACATTTTATCAAATAAAAAATGAAAGAAGTTACAAAAGAAGTTTACTTGAAGTGGTACGAAGAAATGCTACTTTGGAGAAAGTTTGAAGACAAACTTGCCGCACTTTATATTCAACAAAAAGTTAGAGGATTTCTACATTTATACAACGGTCAAGAAGCCGTACTTGCAGGAGCATTGCATGCCATGGATTTGGGTAATGACAAAATGATAACTGCATACAGAAATCACGTTCAGCCAATTGGAATGGGTGTTGACCCAAGAAGAGTCATGGCAGAATTACTCGGAAAAGTTACTGGAACATCAAAAGGGATGGGTGGCTCTATGCACATTTTCTCAAAAGAACATGGTTTTTATGGAGGTCATGGAATCGTTGGCGCACAAATACCAGTAGGAGCAGGAATTGCTTTTGCAGATAAATATTTTGGACGTACTGGCGTTACATTAACCTATTTTGGTGATGGAGCAGCACGTCAAGGATCCTTACACGAAGCCTTTAATATGGCAATGTTGTGGAAACTACCTGTAGTTTTTATTGTAGAGAACAATGGATATGCAATGGGAACATCTGTAGAAAGAACAGCAAATCACACGGATATTTGGAAACTCGGATTAGGTTACGAAATGCCATGTGGACCTGTTGACGGAATGAATCCTGTGAAAGTTGCTGAAGCAATGACTGAAGCAATTGAAAGAGCACGAAGAGGCGATGGACCTACTTTTTTAGAAATGAAAACGTATCGATATAGAGGTCACTCCATGTCAGATGCACAATTATACCGAACAAAAGAAGAAGTTGATGAATATCGAAAAATAGATCCAATAACTCAAGTTTTGGATATTATTAAAGATAAAAAATACGCAACAGAGGCAGAAATTGAAGTCATTGACGAACGTGTGAAAGATTTAGTTGAAGAATGCGTTGCATTTGCAGAAGAATCTCCATTCCCAGAGGCGCAACAATTGTACGATGTTGTGTATGAACAAGAAAACTATCCATTTATACCACATAGATTATAAATTATGGCAACAGTAATAAACATGCCTCGCTTGAGCGATACAATGACAGAAGGAACCGTTGCAACTTGGTTGAAGCAAGTAGGAGATAAAATTGCAGAAGGCGATATTTTAGCAGAAATTGAAACCGATAAAGCCACTATGGAGTTTGAATCTTTTAATTCTGGAACACTATTGTATATTGGAATTCCTACTGGTGAAACAGCACCTGTAGATTCACTTTTAGCCATTATTGGAAAAGAAGGTGAAGATATTTCGGGTTTAATTTCAGGAAAATCTACTGTTGTCTCATCGAGCGCAGTCGAGATGCCAAAAACTGAAGTTTCGCAAGAACAAAAATCTAATAGCCAACAAACAACTGCACTTCCAAAAGGAGTAACTGTGGTAACCATGCCACGTCTTTCTGACACCATGACTGATGGAACAGTAGCAACATGGATAAAGAACGTTGGAGATAAAGTTTCAGAAGGCGATATTTTAGCAGAAATTGAAACCGATAAAGCTACTATGGAATTCGAATCGTTTCAGTCAGGAACTTTACTTTTTATTGGAGTACAAGAAGGACAAACAGCACCAGTAGATAGTGTTTTAGCCATTATTGGTCCAGACGGAACAGACATTACTGGAATTGCAGAAAATTATAAAAAAGGTGGAGCAATTACTGCTAAAACGGAGCAAAGTAATATTTCAACAGTAGTTGATCAACCCACAACTCACAACCCACAAAACTCTACTACCTCAAATGAGAGAATTTTTATATCTCCATTGGCTAGAAAAATAGCATCAGATAAAGGAATAAATATTTCACAAGTCAAAGGTTCTGGAGAAAATGGCAGGATTGTAAAAACAGATGTTGAGAATTATAAATCAGAAATCCAACCAACAACTACTGTTACACCAAATGCAGTAGAGACGAAACAAACAGTATCAACTTTTGTACCTGCTGGGGAGCAATTTTCTGAGAAAATTCCGAATTCGCAAATGCGTAAAATTATTGCCAAACGATTATCAGAATCGATATTTACTGCACCTCATTTCTATTTGAATATTGAGGTTGCTATGGACGAAGCCATGAAATCTCGTGCTACAATAAACACAATCCCAGACACAAAAGTGTCGTTTAACGATTTAGTAATCAAGGCATGTGCCATGGCACTGAAAAAACATCTGAAAGTAAATTCTCAGTGGGCTGACGATGCCATTACAATAAATTATCACGTAAATATTGGTGTTGCCGTTGCTGTCGAAGACGGATTAGTTGTACCCGTTTTGAAATTTACAGATCAAATGAGTCTTACGCAAATTGGTGGAAATGTACGTGATTTAGCATCTAGAGCAAAAAGTAAAAAACTACAACCTGCTGAAATGGAAGGCAGTACCTTCACAGTTTCTAATTTAGGAATGTTTGGTATCACAGATTTTACATCGATTATTAATCAACCCAATTCAGCGATTTTATCTGTTGGAGCCATAGTTGAAAAACCAGTGGTCAGAAACGGACAAATTGTAGTCGGAAATACTATGAAGTTAACCCTTGCTTGCGATCACCGAACCATTGATGGAGCAACTGGCGCACAGTTTTTACAAACTTTGAAACAATTTCTAGAAAACCCAGTAACGATGTTGGCTTAAAACTAGTTATTTTATATACCAAAATCCCAATGAAAGATTGGGATTTTTTTATAAATAATACTACAACCGTTTCTGTTCTTCGGTTTTTTCTTTAGTCATTTTATTATTCAATTTTTGATTACCAAAATTATATTTCAAATTGATTCTGAAACTTTGCGTATCGCGATAATCCAAAAAATAATTATTCTGATTGGCATAATTAGTCGAAATCTTTTCTTTTTCGCCACGATAAATATCGGACAATAACAAAGCAACAGAGAATTTATCATCAAAAAATTTCTTGACGCAACCCAATTGCAAACTAGAACTTTCTGAAATATCAAACGTTCCTTGAACCGATGGAGAATTATACGAAAAATTAATTTCGCCACTAAAACTCTTGTTTTT
The DNA here is from genome assembly GCA_031431275.1 of Bacteroidota bacterium. Classification (GTDB taxonomy): domain Bacteria; phylum Bacteroidota; class Bacteroidia; order Flavobacteriales; family Flavobacteriaceae; genus Flavobacterium. The sequence goes on along the minus strand of JANPDC010000053.1, from coordinate 728 downwards.
ATTGAAATTAAATTGCTGATTTACTGATGAATTAAAACCAAAAACATTGTTTTTATAAATCTGGTTATCAATGCCTTGAAAAGTATCTTCAGTAAACATAAAAGTTGTGTTTAGTCCAATTGTCCACCAAGTCTTTGGGTTCAAGTTGCAACTAAAATCTAATCCAAAGGCTTCATCTTTTTCGATATTTGTGAAATTGTAAACTAGAGTATTGGTTGTAGGATCTTGAAATGAAATTTCAATCGACGGATTTCGTTCGTTTCGATAATATAAATCAAAATTAAATTTACTTTTCAAAGTATAAAGTAAACTTATATTGTGCGTTATTGTTGGTTTCAAATTTGCATCGCCTACAAAATATGAAAATTTATTGTAGTAAGATTTCGACGGATTCAACCAACTGTAATTCGGTCTCGAAATTCTTTTTCCATAAGAAATTCCGATTTGGTTCTCAGTATTTGGTTTGTACATCGTATACAAAGTTGGAAAAAATTTCAAATAATCTTGAATATTTTCTTCTTTTGGGTTGATTGAGATTCCTTTCAAATCGGTGAATTCTGCTCGCAAACCAACTTGAAATTCCCATTTTGAAATTTCTTTTGAGAAACTAGCATAACCAGCCAAAATAGTTTCGTCATAATTAAAGTCATTGCTTTTATCGGGTTTGTTGGTCAATAAATTTGATTCAAGTTCCTGAAAAATTAAGTTACTTTTTGCGTTTACTTTTC
>JANPDC010000052.1:0-3123 GCA_031431275.1 Bacteroidota bacterium | reverse complement strand
TTCTAACGAAATTAACTTTTTTACTCTTTTGACTAGTCCTAAAAAATTGCATGGGTATGAATAACGGTCGGTTTTTAAAAAATGAAATAAACAGAAATAAAAAAAAAATTTATTTTTTTTTAATGGTGGTATTACATAATTAGGAAAAGAAACCTAATAACTTGTACATATGTTTTGCAACTATATATTGTATAGATTTTTTGAATTTATTACATTTGCAATCTCAAAAAACTAAATAATGATTAAGATTACTTTGCCTGACGGGTCGATTAAAGAGTTTGAAAGCGGCATAAATGCTATGGATATTGCAAAAAGTATTAGTGAAGGATTGGCTAGAAATGTGATTTCGGCTAACTTTAATGGTACAACGGTGGAAACATCGACGGAATTAACTACGGACGGTTCGCTCATATTATATACTTGGAATGACAAAGATGGTAAAAAAGCATTTTGGCATTCGACATCACACGTAATGGCTCAGGTTTTGGAAGAAATGTATCCAGGTCTGAAGTTAACTCTTGGTCCTGCGATTGACAATGGTTTTTATTATGATGTTGATTTTGGTTCAACTAAAATTGTTGAAGCCGATTTCAAAAAAATTGAAGATAGAATTCTTGAAATTTCTCGTGAAAAACACGAATTCAAATTACGCCCCGTTTCGAAAGCCGAAGCATTAGAATTATATAAAGAAAATGAATTCAAGACCGAATTAATCACGAATCTTGAAGATGGAACGATAACTTTTTGCGATCATGCGACTTTTACAGATTTGTGTCGTGGTGGACATATTCCGAATACTGGAATTATAAAAGCTGTAAAAATCATGAGTATTGCTGGTGCTTACTGGCGTGGAAATGAGAAAAACAAACAATTAACTCGTGTTTATGGTACTTCTTTTCCGAAACAAAAAGATTTAACTGAATATTTAGAATTATTAGAAGAAGCCAAACGTCGTGACCATCGAAAACTAGGAAAAGAATTAGACTTATTCGCTTTTTCCCAAAAAGTGGGTCAAGGGTTGCCTTTATGGTTGCCTAAAGGTGCTGCTTTACGTGATAGATTAGAGCAATTTTTGAAAAAAGCACAGAAAAAAGCTGGTTACGAGCAGGTTGTTACACCACATATTGGTCAAAAAGAATTATATGTAACTTCTGGACATTATGCAAAATATGGTGCTGATAGTTTTCAGCCAATAAACACTCCAGCCGAAGGCGAAGAATTTTTATTGAAGCCAATGAATTGTCCGCATCACTGCGAAATTTATAATACAAAACCTTGGTCTTATAAAGATTTACCAAAGCGATATGCTGAATTTGGAACCGTTTATAGATATGAACAAAGTGGCGAATTGCACGGTTTGACTCGTGTTCGTGGATTTACTCAAGATGATGCACACATTTTTTGTACACCAGACCAACTTGATCAAGAGTTTAAGAATGTTATTGATTTGGTTTTGTATGTTTTTGGTTCTTTAGGATTTGAGAATTTTACGGCTCAGATTTCTTTGAGAGATCAAGAAAATAGAGATAAATATATAGGTAGTGACGAAAATTGGGAAAAAGCAGAAAATGCTATCATTAACGCTACTGCCGATAAAGGTTTGAAAACTGTGGTTGCTTATGGTGAAGCAGCTTTTTATGGTCCTAAATTGGACTTTATGGTTAAAGATGCTTTAGGCAGACAATGGCAATTGGGAACCATTCAAGTAGATTATAACTTGCCAGAGCGTTTTGAATTGACTTATAAAGGTTCTGATAATGAGTTGCATACACCAGTAATGATTCATCGTGCACCTTTTGGAAGTATGGAACGTTTTATAGCGATTTTAATTGAACATACAGCAGGAAATTTCCCACTTTGGTTGATGCCTGAACAAGCATTAATTTTATGTTTGAGCGATAAATATGAAAATTATGCGAAAAAAGTTTTAAATCTGCTAGAAAATCACGATATTCGCGCCCAAATTGATAACAGAAATGAATCAATTGGACGAAAAATTCGTGATGCTGAAATGCAAAAAACACCGTTTATGTTGATTGTAGGCGAGGAAGAAGAAAAAAACGAAACCATTTCGATTCGTCGTCATGGACAAGAAGGAAAAGGTAATGTTACAGTTACAATTGAAGAATTTGCTAAAATAGTGAATGACGAAATTGGCAAAACATTGAAAGTTTTTAACGTAGAATAATCATTTGTCGAAAGACAAATCTAAATAATAGAGTCATAGCAATAAGAAACAGCAGAGGTTATCAACCTCGAGTAGAGAAAAAGGACGAACACAAGATAAATAATTTTATTCGTGTTCCAGAAGTACGTCTTGTAGGCGACAACGTTGAACCAGGAGTTTATAAAACTTCTGAAGCAATGAAACTTGCGGATCAATTCGAATTAGATTTGGTTGAGATTTCGCCAAATGCTGAGCCACCAGTTTGTAAAATAATGGATTACAAGAAGTTTGTTTACATGCAAAAAAAGCGTGAAAAAGAACTTAAAGCAAAATCAACGCAAATTGTTGTTAAAGAAATTCGTTTTGGACCTCAAACCGATGAGCATGATTATGAATTTAAGCGCAAAAATGCAGAGAAATTCTTGAAGGAAGGTTCGAAATTGAAAGCATTTGTTTTCTTTAAAGGTCGGTCTATTATATATAAAGATCAAGGTCAAATTTTATTATTAAAATTGGCTACAGATTTAGAAGAGCATGGAAAAGTTGAGGCGATGCCAGTTCTCGAAGGAAAAAGAATGATCATGTTTATTGCTCCTAAAAAGGCTAAAACTTCTCAACCTGCACCAAAAGCTAAAGAAAATCAGTCTAGACCTCAAACTAAAAGTGTTGAAGTTAAGCCAACTTCTGATAGCGAAACAAAAGAATAAATTAGTTAAGGCTAAAAATTCTTTGTCTAAACAAAATATATTGATGAATTGCGGCAAATTGCTTCGTTCCTCATAATGATAATAAGTAAGAATAAATTAAATACCTAGGAAAAGATGCCTAAAATGAAAACCAAATCTAGTGCCAAGAAACGATTTAAAGTTACTGGTTCTGGAAAGATTAAAAGAAAACACGCTTTTAAAAGTCATATTTTGACCAAAAAGTCTAAAAAACGTAAATTAGCATTGACA
>JANPDC010000051.1:0-16496 GCA_031431275.1 Bacteroidota bacterium | reverse complement strand
GGGTACAATTTTAAGCTCCGATTCAACCAAATCAAGGAACAAATTGTTTTTTGGCTTAATTATTTGTTCAACTTCTATCCTGAAAATAATATTCCTATTTTTGTGGAAATTAAAAATAGCTCTTTTTAAGGGTTGACTAATTACTCATTCATTATACCATAACAATGATCAATAAAATCATTAATTTTTCCGTAAACAACAAACTCATTACAGGTGTTTTGTTGGCGATATTTGTTATGTTCGGCATTTATTCATTCACACAATTAAGTGTAGATGCGTTGCCAGATGTAACCAATAATCAGGTACAAGTAGTTACAAATACGCCTAATTTGGCCACCCAAGAAGTGGAACAGTTTATAACGTATCCCTTAGAAACCGAGTTTAAATCATTGTCCGATATGGTCGAATTACGAAGTACAAGCCGTTCGGGTTTGTCGGTAATTACGATTGTTTTCAAAGACAATGTTCCAGTTAATATTGCGCGTCAGCGAGTAGATGAAAAAATTAAAACGGCAACCGATAATATTCCAAAACAATACGGAACACCCGAATTATTACCACCAACAACAGGGCTTGGTGAAATTTTTCAATATGTTTTAGTTCCACAAAAAGGATATGAAGAAAAATATGACTTATCCGAATTAAGAACCATCCAAGATTGGATTGTGCGACGTCAATTATTAGGAACCGTTGGCGTAGTCGATGTAAGTAGTTTTGGTGGTAAACTAAAACAATACGAAGTTTCAGTAAAACCCGAACGCCTATCAGCTAATAATTTAACGCTAATCGATGTGTTTGATGCCTTGCAAAACAACAACGAAAACACAGGCGGAAGCTATATTGATAAAGGACCAAATGTTTATTATATTCGTGGAGAAGGACTGATTCAAAACCAAGAAGACATCAATAATATTGTAGTTAAAAACAATACGGGTGTTCCTATTTTGATAAAAGACATTGCCGAAGTTAAATTTGGTTTTGCACCTCGTTACGGAGCTATGACAAGAAACGGAAAAGGAGAAACAGTAGGTGGAATAGTTTTAATGCAAAAAGGAGAAAACGCTGTACGAGTAATTGAACGGGTAAAGGAAAAAATGAAATCCATCGAAAAATCGTTGCCTCAGAGTGTAAAAATCAACGTATTTGTTGATAGAACCAAACTAATTGAGAAAGCTGTTAGCACGGTTTCAACCAATTTATTAGAGGGTGCATTAATCGTTATTTTAGTTTTGGTTTTGTTTCTCGGCAGTTTACGAGCAGGTTTAATTGTGGCTTCTGTCATTCCTTTAGCAATGCTTTTTGCCATCATTATAATGAATATGTTTGGGTTAAGTGCCAACTTAATGAGTATGGGTGCTTTAGACTTTGGGCTTATTGTTGATGGTGCTGTAATCGTTGTCGAAGCCACTTTGCATATTTTCTCAAGGCATTATAAAAGCAATGTCCTATCTCAAAATCAAATGGATAAAGAAGTGATCAAAAGTTCTTCAAAAATTATGAGTAGTGCCATATTTGGGCAAATCATTATCTTGATTGTTTATATTCCGTTATTTGTTTTAAGTGGTGTCGAGGGTAAAATGTTTATGCCAATGGCACAAACTGTTAGTTTCGCTATAGTTGGTGCATTGATACTTTCACTTACTTATGTGCCTTGGGCTAGTAGTCTTTTTTTAGACAAGAATGTGAGCGAAAAACCTAATTTTACTGATAGGTTTATCAATAAATTAAATAGTTGGTACCAACCTCTTTTACAAAAAACACTGAACCATAGTATTTGGGTTTTGCCTTTTGCTTTTTGCCTTTTTATTATCTCATTATTTATTTTTAATTCGTTGGGTGGCGAATTTATTCCCGAATTAGACGAGGGCGATTTTGCGGTAGAAACAACGATAAGACAAGGTTCTTCTTTGCCTCAAACCATCACAACATTTACAATGATAGAGAAAATTTTAAAAGCAAAATTTCCAGAAGTAATTGAAGTGGTGGGTAAAATAGGTTCGTCTGAAATACCAACCGACCCAATGCCAATTAATAATGGCGATATGATTATTGTATTAAAGGATAAAAAGGATTGGGTATCAGCAAAAGACAAGGATGAATTAGCAGAGTTAATGAATAAAGAAATTAAAGCAATTCCTGGAGTCAGTTTATCTTTTGAACAACCCATTCAAATGCGATTTAGTGAATTGATTGCTGGAGTAAAATCAGATATTGCTATCAAGATTTTTGGCGATAATTTAGATAAGTTATTCTCGGAAGCCAACAAAGCAGTTCCAATTATTCAAGGCATTGACGGACTAACAGACATCAAAGTAGAACAAGTTACAGGAATGCCTCAATTGGTGGTAAAATACAACCGAAATAAAATTGCTCAATATGGTTTGAATATTTCCGATGTAAACCGAATCTTAAACACAGCTTATGCAGGCGGAATAGCAGGCGTGGTATATGAGGGAGAACGAAAATTTGATTTAGTAGTTCGTATTCCTAAAAATGAAAATACGGATATCGATGCTTTAAAAGCCTTATTAATTCCAACACCAAAAGGCAGTCAAATTCCATTAAACGAAGTGGCTGAAATCACTTTTAAAACAGCACCATCACAAATAAGCCGAGACGAAGGACAACGCAGAATTGTGATTGAAGCCAACGTTCGTGGTCGTGATGTTGAAAGCGTTGTGTTGGAAATTCAACAAAAATTAGATACCAAACTAAAATTACCCGAAGGCTATTTTATTACTTATGGTGGGCAATTTCAAAACTTGCAAGAAGCAAAAGGAAGATTGCAATTGGCTGTTCCTGTGGCGCTCCTATTGATTTTCTTTTTACTCTTTTTGTCGTTCCGTTCGCTCAAAGAAGCCACTATTATTTTTTCAGCTATTCCTTTAGCATCTATTGGCGGAATTATCGCCTTATGGGTCCGTGGTATGAATTTTAGTATATCAGCAGGAGTTGGCTTTATTGCGCTTTTTGGAGTTGCGGTTTTAAACGGAATTGTTTTAATAAGTTATTACAACCAATTAAAAGAAGAGGGCGAAGACAATCTTTTGCAAAGAATTTACAAAGGAAGTGCCGCAAGGTTAAGACCAATTTTGGCAACAGCAACCGTTGCTTCTTTAGGGTTTTTACCAATGGCATTAAGTACAAATGCAGGTGCAGAAGTACAAAAACCGTTGGCAACCGTCGTTATAGGTGGTTTGCTTACTTCTACACTATTAACATTATTTGTTTTACCGGTTTTATATTATTTAGTAATGACACCAAAAAACAAAGCGCAAAGTGCAAATTGCGAATTGCACCACAAAACAATTAAAAAAAAGGAAAATGAATAATTTTAATTTTGAAGAATCAACAGTATATAAAAAGGCCTTTTTGTTAGCAATGGAAATATTTGAAATTAGTAAATCTTTTCCAAAGGAGGAAATATATTCGCTAACGGATCAAGTTAGACGTTCTTCAAGAAGTGTGTGTGCTAATCTTGCAGAAGCCTATAGAAAGAAAAGATACCCAGCGCATTTTATTTCTAAACTCACAGATTGTGATGCCGAAAATTCAGAAACAAATGTTTGGATAGATTTTGCTTTGTCGTGTAAATACATTAACGAAGACATTTCTAATTCTTTACGAACAAAAAGTGAAGAAGTTGGAAAATTACTTAATCATATGATTAATAATCCTGAAAAATATTAAACGATGAAAAATTTTAAATGTAATACGCAAAAAATAAAGTGCAAAGAAGAAAAGGAAAAAATCAAACAAAATTCACGCTTTGAATTGTGCTCTTTCCTTTTTGCTGTTTGGAATTTGCCCTTTGCTTTTTGCCTTTTGCTTTCTTCTTTCAATGCCAACGCACAAACGCAAACGTTCACATTGCAAAATGCGTTGGATTTAGCAACCAAGAATTATCCAACTTTGCAACAAGCGACTTTGCAAACCCAGCAACAACAAGCATTAACCAAAACGGCAACGGTTCTTGATCCTTTCAACATCAATAGCAATTTAGGACAAATCAACAGCAAGCTATTTGATTACAATATTGGTGTTGCACAAGGTTTTAAACTTTCCAACAAAGCCGATAGAAACGTATTAAATCAAAATGTAACCGTTGCAAAATCCTTTGAAGCGGTTACAAAAAATGAGTTGATAAAAAACGTTTCCAATGCTTATTTCAATTGGCTTTACAATGTGCAACAGTATAATTTATTGCTAGAAACGGACAACATTTTTGCCGATTATGAAAAATATGCTGACAAGAAATTTCAAGTGGGCGAAACGAGTAAATTGGAAAAAATAAACGCCACTTTGCAACGCAAAGAATTAAAAATGCAATTGGCAGAATCCAATTCGCAAGTAGCGTTTTATTTGACTGAATTACAAAGGTGGACACGAAGCAATGAATCATACCAAGCACCAACGAAATACGAAGCTTTACCCGAAATTAATGCAAGCGATAGTACATTGGTCAAAAACCATCCTGTTTTGCAGTTTTTGCAACAGCAAATTATCGCTAAAGAATTAGCCATAAAATCTGAAAAAGCAAAGGCAAATCCATCCTTCAACTTGGGTGTAAATGCTCAAAGTTTAGACAAAGAAAATCCATTTTATTATGGTAGTCTAGGTGTTAATATTCCTTTATTCAAAAGCGGAATTAAAGCCAAAGCAGAAGTAGCAAAACTAGAAACCGAAATTGCTAAAAAGGAATTGGAAAAATCAGAACAAGAGTTAGCAACACTGTTTCTGCAACAATTTCAATTGCAAAAACAATATTCAGAGCAAGTCAATTTTTACAAAACCGAGGGCTTACCGATGGCAGAAACCATTGTAAATTCAGCACAGCGATTGTATAAATCGGGCGATATTGGCTATATAGAATATACCCAAAATTTAAAAGATGCCAATAAAATAAAAACCGATTACCTGATTGCAATGAACAATTACAATCAAACATTGATTGGTCTTCAGTTTTTATTGAATAAATAGGCAAAGGTCAAAGGGCAAAGAGCAAAGAGCAAAAAGCAATTTGCAAAGAGTTAAAAACTAATATTTAAACTATAAAAAACTAAAAAATGAATTATAAAAAAATAATATCAAAAACATATTTATTCCCTGGAATTTGCTTTTTGCAATTTGCAATTTGCATTTTGTTTTTTTCTTGTAAAAATGAGGAAGCACCAAAGGAAACTGAAACCGAAAAATCAACAGCAGCAGTAGTAAAATTTACTGATGCTCAAGTAAAAGCCATCGATTTACAGTTGGGCGATTTTGAAAACAAAAACCTAACGACAACTTTAAAGATAAACGGAAAGCTATCCTTACCGCCACAATACCAAGCGCAAGTAAGTATCTTGACTGGCGGTGTTGTTAAAAATATTTTCGTTCAAGAGGGTGAATTTGTAACCAAAGGAAAAACTTTGGCAACAATCGCCAATACTGATGTCATACAATTGCAACAGGATTATTTAGAGAACAACGCCAATCTTTCCTATTTAGAAAAGGAATACCAACGCCAAAAAGAGTTGCGTGATGATAATATCAACGCTGGGAAAACCTACCAACAATCGCAAAGAGAATTGCAAATTGCTCAAGCCAAAAAGGAAACCTTAAAGTCAAAATTGGCTCAGTTAGGAATTAATGCTAATACTTTATCGTCTAAAAACATCGCTTCAAATATTGCTATTGCAGCACCGATAAGCGGTTATATTCAACACATCAATTTAAGTATGGGTAAATTTGCCGATGCAAACGCTACATTATTTGAAATCATCGACAATCGGTTTTTACATTTGGATTTGAAGGTTTTTGAAAAAGACATCCACAAAATCAAAATCGGACAAGAAATATCCTTTAGCGATGCCAACGATGGATCGCATTCGCACCCAGCTAAAATTTACGCTATCAATAAAGCCTTTGAACCTAACGAACAGGCAGTAGTAGTTCACGCCAAAATCAACGAAACCACCGAAACACTCTTACCAGGAATGTACGTCGAAGCAAGAGTAAAAATCGACAATGCCAATACGCCAGCATTACCAGCCGAATCTGTTGTAGATAATGGCAACGACCATTTTATATTTGTTACCACTGGCAAAAATACCTTTAAGCAAATAAAAGTAAACATTGGCGCAACCGATATGGGTTATACCGAAGTAAAAGTAATTGATGAAATTCCTGCAAATGCCAAAGTAGTAATTAAAGGAGCGTATTATTTATTATCAGAATTAACCAAAGGAAGCGGAGAAGAATAACATAATGAAAATTCCAGAAGTTATTTTTCTTACTATAATTTAGATTTAAAGTGTAAATTTTAAAAAGGTAATTTAACTTTATTTTATAGTAAAAACGCCTTAATCTCCTTAAATTCGTCCCACTAAAATTCATATATGAAAATAGCAATTGTTTGTTATCCCACTTTTGGCGGAAGTGGCGTAGTTGCCACAGAATTAGGATTAGAATTGGCTCGTCGTGGGCACGAAATTCATTTTATTACCTACAGTCAGCCGGTCCGTTTGGCTTTGTTGACTGCCAACGTGCATTATCACGAAGTCAACGTTCCCGAATATCCACTGTTCCATTTTCAGCCCTACGAATTGGCTTTGTCAAGCAAATTAGTCGATATGGTCAAGTTGTATAAAATAGAATTATTGCATGTTCATTATGCTATTCCACACGCTTATGCGGGTTATATGGCAAAGCAAATGCTCAAAGACCAAGGCATTAATCTCCCGATGGTCACCACGCTTCACGGAACTGATATTACTTTGGTAGGAAACCATCCGTTTTATAAAACGGCGGTAACATTCAGCATTAATAAATCGGATTTTGTCACTTCGGTTTCCCAAAGTTTAAAAGACGACACGTTGAAATTGTTCGATATTAAAAATGAAATCCAGGTGATTCCAAATTTTATTGAATTACAAAAAAACACAGTAGATCCTAGTATATCATGCCGTCGATCGGTTATGGCTAAATCAGAGGAACGAATTATTACCCATATTAGCAATTTCAGAAAGGTAAAAAGAATTCCTGATGTGATTAAAATATTTTATAAAATTCAGCAACAAATTCCAGCCAAATTAATGATGGTAGGGGATGGACCCGAGAAGGAAAAAGCAGAATATTTATGCCGTGAATTGGGCATTCAAGACAAAGTCATTTTCTTCGGAAACAGTAATGAAATTGATAAAATATTGAGTTACACCGATTTGTTTTTATTGCCTTCGGAAACCGAAAGTTTTGGTCTTGCCGCTCTCGAAGCCATGGCGTGGAGCGTTCCTGTAATTTCCAGCAATTCAGGAGGTTTACCCGAAGTGAATTTTGAAGGCATCTCCGGTTATTTAAGTGATAAAGGCAATACAGATGAAATGGCCGAAAATGCTTTAAAAATATTGAAAGACGATGCCACCTTGAATCAATTTAAACAAAATGCCTTATCCGTTGCAAAGCAATTTGATATCGAAAAAATTCTGCCGCTCTATGAGGAACTGTATCAAAAAGCGATTCATAAATTTTCATAAACTAGGCACGCGGAGGACTAATTTTAGAAACCAATTTAAAATAGTCCAAAATAGAGGCTATTTGCCAGTCCTTTGGAGTTTCTACGCACCAGAGCAGGCACGCTTGCAGCTTGACAAACAGGTGGGTTAAATTGGCAAATGACCTCATTGGATAGGGTATAAACGGCAAGTTAAAAGCTGTTTAATTATTGAGAAAAAATCCGCGGAAATCTGCGCAATCCGTGGCAAAAAAAAAGAATGAAGCAACACTTCGACTATTTCAATCCAACCACGTCTCTTCAAGTGATTTTAAATAGTAATGCGCCAGCTTTACTATTTAGAATTGTATCGAGAAGTTCTTTTGTTTACTAACGGTTCTCGATGCAATTTTTAAAGCAGTGCCCTATAATAATTTAATATACATTTTTCTGGCTTTAAAAATCACTCGAACTGACGAAGTAAACTACCCCCATCCCATAACCCCTAACTCATTTGCAATCTAAACTCCCAGCTCCCAAACTGCGATCTTATTAGAAATCCCGACAAATCGAAATTGAAAAAAATTACCAATTATTTAAAACCTTTTTGCGTAAATTAGCCTAATGAAAAAAAATATAGAAATAGGTCTTGATTTTATAATTGATAAATTAACAAATTCAATCGAAAATGTTATTACTGGTGATAGTTTCGCTACAGATATTTCTTTAGTAACATTTAATGATTTAAAACCAATTACAAAAAGAAACAAATGGCTTTTCGATTGGAAATTAGAATTTAAACAACCTGAAAGAGACATTTATAAGCTCACAATAGGACATAACACAACAATAATCCAAGGTCTAGTGTGTTTAGAAGTTAAAGAAGATCACGTTTATATGCATTTAGTAGAAAGTGCTCCATTTAATAAAGGAAATACAAAAGTATATTCTGGAGTTCCAGGAAATTTAGTTGCATTTGCTTGTAAACTTTCTTTTCAGCGCGGACATCAAGGGAATGTTTCTTTTATATCAAAAACGCAACTTGTTGAACATTATGAAAAGACATTAGGCGCAACTCATTTTGGCGGAAGAATTATGATAATTGAAACGCAAGCAGCATTGAAACTGATTCATAAATATTTTAAAAATCTATAACAATGAGAACAACAAAATTAGAATTAAATGTGGATTTTATAGGTGGGCAAGAAAATTCATTAACAACTGAAGAGCAAAAAGCAATAAGCGAATTTTTAAAACATCGAAAATTAACTTCCATAAATGTAGAAGTTAAAAATACTGTTAGAACGAAGCGGAAAAATGCAACGTCATAATTGCACTTCGGGGTAGTGTTCAGTGCTCAGTGTTAAGTCTGCAGTAAATCCCTAACTCTTAACCCCTAGCTCCCAGCTCCCAATCTAAAATCTGTGGCTAAAAAAAAAAGAACGAAGCAACGCTTCGACGGCTTGATACCTACAACAAATAATCTGTGTTAATCTGCTTAATTTGCGACTAAAAAAAAGAACAAATCAACGCTTGGACAGCTTCGATTCCAACAGCAAAGAAATCTGTGTAAATCTGTGCAATCTGTGGCAAAAAAAAGAACGAAGCAACGCTTCGACGGCTTCTATTCCAACAACAAATAATCTGCGCAAATATGTGCAATCTGTGGCAAAAAAAAGAACAAAACACCGCTTCGACAGCTTCGACTCCAACAACAGATAATCTGTGCAAATCTGTGCAATCTGTGGCAAAAAAAAGAACGAAGCAACGCTTCGACGGTTTCGATTCCAACAAGAAATAATCTGTGTAAATCTGTGCAATCTGTGGCTAAAAAAAAAGAACGAAGCAACGCTTCGACAGCTTCGATTCCAACAGCAAAGAAATCTGTGGAAATTTGTGAAATCCGTGGCTAAAAAAAAGAACGAAGCAACGCTTCGACAACTTCAATCCTAGAAATAAACGCTCTGACTCGAGTCTCGATATTTATCGGGACGAACTGTCGATTTAAAATCAGTTTTATCAGTTTTAATCCGTTAAATCCGCGTACCATAAACTAAATTAGTACTTGTAACGGATGGTCATAGTGCAACTTTGCCATATTCATTATTTTACCCACCTAAAATTACAATTAATAGCAACACCGGTAGCGCTGTAGTACTAATTTCTCACATACGATAATTTTATCAACAATACTGCTTTTTTTATCATAGAAAAAGACTTTTATGAAATTATTATTTATATTTGTTGCCATTTCTTATGTTCGATAACGATTGAAAAGCCAGTACAAAACCATTCCTAAAAAGAAGGTTGAAGCATAAAATAGTACCGATTGGAATCTTGTTAATGCTGTTCAAAATCCTATAATACGGGCTTCTTACATAGACCAGACGATATTTAGTTTTTGAATTATAAAATAGAGTAGAAGCAGATGCAAAGTTTTGATACACGAAATCAAGACAGCATCCTTTTTCTGTTGGTGTAAGAAAAATTCAAGATATAATACTAGATATAAAAACAATAATGCAGTAATACTATAACACGCTATCCTAATCGAAGGCTAAAAATTCGTTTTAAAAAAACTATTTTGGTGTACTGATTTTATAAGTAGCGTAAATACTTTGTAAATTATGAAAAAACTTGACTCAAACCTCGTGCCTAGCACAACAGGAAACCGCAACACCACAACCGCAAACCAACCCGTAACCACTACCGGCGAAAGCCGTAGTCCTTTTTTAGTACAATTCTTGCTGATGATGCTATTGGTGTTGAGTGGCGTGCAAGGGTGGGGGCAGCAAAATTGGAGGACTGATGGCACATCGGGAACTTGGACGGGGACAAACTGGAGTGCATCTCCAACTGCAACAGGTGGAACTGCATATACTACAAATGGAGCTGCAATTTTTTCTCAGAACTCTACAGTAACATTTGCCACTGCTTCAATTGGGAATGTTACAGTTGCGGATGGTAAAACAGTTACCATTACAGCCGCGGGAACATTGAGCACAAACAGCTTAGTAAGAACTTTTGATATAGGAACTGGGTCTACTTTGACTTGGACTAGTCAGAATGTTTCCAGTGGTAGTACATCTGGGTTTATAAAGAATGGTCTTGGGGTATGGAATATGGGTGCTAATGGGAATCCTTATACTGGTGGCTTTACTATTAATGCGGGAACTGTTAGCATAACAGGAACTAATGGTCTTGGCACTGGAGCTCTTACGTTAAATGGTGGAGCACTAACAACAGGAAGCGCAACTGCAAGAACTCCAGGAGTCAGTTCCATTACAGTTGGAGGTAATTTTCAATTAGGAGATTTAGTAAATGTTTCAGCAGGGACTGGAGCAATAAATTTTACAAATGCTATTGCACTTGGGGCCTCAACCAGAACTATCATCATTGGAGGTTCTGCAAATTATACTTTAAGTGGTATTATCAGTGGCTCAGCTGGTACAGGTTTAACAGTTGACGCTGTTGCTACAACGGGTACAGGAACACTTACTTTATCAGCCGCAAATACTTATTCTGGTAACACTACAATCTCTGCTGGCAAACTAACTTTAACTGGTTCTGGCACAATAGCTTCATCGCCAATAATAACTGTTGGTTCTGGGGCAACTTTTGATGTTTCTGCTGTAACAACTGCTTTAACTTTAGGCAGCGGTCAAACATTACGAGGTTCAGCAACAGGTATCACTGCGACCGGAACGATTACAGTGGCTGCTTCAAAAAATCTTACCTTATCAACTGGTGGCTTATCATTTACAGCACTTGCTTCAACGACAAATGCTCCGCTAACAGTAGCTGGAACAGGAGGTTCACTAGTATTGGTTAGTGGTGGGACAATCACTGTTCCCAACAATTTGGCAGTAGGTACATACAAACTAATCGCAAAATCTGGATCAGCCACGGTTACAGGAACTCCAGGTACTTTATCGTATAGTGGTACTAGTAACAATACTACGGCATCGGTAGCATTAACAAGCGGTGAACTTATACTAACAGTGGTCTCAACTGTAAATCCGCCAACCGTTACATCACCTACTTCAGCCAATATAACCAATATTGCAGCAGAATTAGGAGGTAATGTAACCTCGGATGGTGCAGCTACTATTTCTGAAAGAGGAGTGGTTTATTCCTTAACTTCTGTTAATGCTAACCCACTTATAAGTGGAACAGGCGTTACTAAAGTAATTGTATCTGGTACTACAGGCATTTTTACAACAGCCTCTACCATTACAGGTTTAACACCTGGTGTCGGATATAGTTACAAGGCCTATGCTACCAACTCACAAGGTACTACTTATACTTCTGTTACTACATTTACAACACTAACTGTCCCTACAGTAACCACACCAACTAGTGCCAGTGTTTTAAATACTTCGGCTACTTTGGGAGGTACTGTTACCAGTGATGGAGGATCTGTAGTAACTGAGAGAGGCGTAGTGTATTCTTTAAATTCTGCTAATACTGATCCACTGATAAGCGGAACAGGTGTTACCAAAGTAATCGTGTCGGGTACTACAGGAGTTTTTACAACATCACCTACTATCACAGGCTTAACGGCTGGTGCGATTTATAGTTATAAAGGGTATGCTACCAACATTTATGGCACTACGTATACCACAGTCGGAAATTTTACTACTTTAACTACCCCTACACTTAGCTCGCCAACTGCAGCAACTATTTTAAGTACTAGTGCAACCCTAGGAGGTAATGTTACAACAGACGGAGGTTCTGCTGTCACAGAAAGAGGAGTAGTATATGCTGAAACTTTAACTAATAGCGATCCACTCATTGCTGGTACTGGCGTTACAAAAGTATCTACTTCAGGAACAACCGGAATATTTACTGTAGGAACTGGGGCTGTTTTAACCGCAGGTATTGGCTACAGTTACAAAGCGTATGCTACTAACATTTATGGCACCAGCTATACAACAGTAGATGCATTTACTACTGCTAGTAGCGCTTTAGCTCCCTCAGTAACTTCGAGTGCTGCCACCGTTATTGGCACTAATGTCGCTACACTCAATGGGAATGTAACTAGCGATGGAGGAGATGCTATTTCCGATAGAGGTTTTGTTTATTCTACTACTTCTGGCGTTACCATTGCTGATAATAAAACAAACGTAGCAGGAACAACAGGAGCGTTTACATTGAGCCCTGCACTAGCAGTTGACACACAATATTATTTCAAGGCTTATGCCACAAATACAGTCAATACTACCTTAAGCAGTCCTGAGCTCAGTTTCTGGACATTGGCCAACACGCCAGTAGCACCGACCGTATCGGGAGCTACAGCATCGCAGCTAACAGTAACAATTGGCAGCGACGGTAATCCATCCAATACAAAATATGCTATTCGTGAAAACGTGGTGAATACGCCAACTGCAAAATTTGTTCAAGCAGACGGTACTTTGGGTACTACTGCCGTATATCAAACGATTGCTACCTGGGGAATAATTAACGTTAGCGGATTAACAGTAAATACAGGATATGGTTTTGCTGTATCGTCACAAAATGGCGCTGGTGCTAATACTGTATATTCTACGAATTCTACCACAGCTTTTACATTGGCGAATACACCTAATGCGCCTACTGTGGGTGGCGCTACTGGTACAAGTTTAAATGTAACCATTGCAAGTGGAGACGGCAATCCATCTACAACACTGTACGCTATACAGGAAGCTGGCGGATTATATGTGCAGGCTGCTGGTACTTTAGGTGCATCTGCTGTTTTTCAAACCGCTGCTATTTGGGGAACTAAAACGGTAACCGGTTTGACCATCGCAACTTCTTATACCTTCAAGGTGCAGGCACAAAATGGTGCTGGAACTAATACAGCTTTTGGTTCAACTACCGCTGGAACAACCCTAAATATTTGTGGATCAGATGATTTTTCATCAGTTCCAGTTACCACTCCAAGCACTTATAGTACTAGGACTTGGACCAATGGAGGAACGTGGACTGCTACCAATTCAAGGACCGATCAAACAAACGCTTCGTTGACCGGAACATCGCTAACACTAAATTCAAGTACAGGAGATGTAACTTCTCCCACATTGACTAACGGAATTGGTGTTTTAACTTTTAAATATGTAAGGGCTTTTACTAGCACTGCAAGCAGAACGCTAAAAGTGTTTATAAATGGAGTTCAATTTGGGTCTGATATTACAGTTACTAATAATAGTGATGTTGTTCAAACATATAGTCAGCCTATCAATACTAGTGGAAATGTAATTCTTAGAATTGTATCAACCAATACTTCACAGGTTATGATTGATGATATTTCCTGGACATGTTATACGGGTCCAATTGTTACATCCAATGCTGCAACTAATCTAACAACTACTGGTGCTGACTTAAATGGTACCGTAAATATCAACGGAAGTGGTGGCACGATAACGGCCAGTTTTGAGTATGGTCCTACTACCAGTTATGGTTCTTCGGCCTCAGTAGGTATTGTAAGTGGCTCAGGTGACTTGCCAACAACGGCAAGCCTAGCAACATTGCTTGCGGTAAATACACAATACAATTATAGAGCTGTTGCCAATAGTTCGGTTGATGGCAGTAGGAATGGTGCTAATGTAAGCTTTTGGACATTGGCCAATACACCGGCTGCTCCAACTGTAAATGGGGCCACTGCCACCAGTTTAAATGTTGCTATTGCAGCAGATGGAAACCCAGGTACTAATACAACCTATGCTATACTTGAAGCAGGAGGACAATATGTTCAAGCCAGTGGAGCTTTAGGTGCATCAGCAGTTTATTTATCGGCAGCAACTTGGGGCACTAAAACAGTAACTGGCTTAAGCAATTTAACTGGATATAGTTTTACTACACAGGCTAGAAATGGTGCTGGAACAACAACTTCATTTAGTACTGCTTCAACTGGTACAACTTTAGCGTCAGCTCCAATAGTTACTTCATCAGCAGCAACGGTTATTGGTGCAACTATAGCTACATTGAATGGTAACGTAACATCAGATGGTGCTGCCACTATTACTGAAAGAGGATTTGTTTATAAAACGGCTGCAGGCGCAACAATCAGCGATAATAAAACAGTCGTTACCGGAGGACCTATAGGAGCCTTTACATTAAGTCCTACACTCGCTGTAAATACGCAATATTATTTTAATGCCTATGCAATTAATTCGATAGGTACTACTATTAGTACTCCTGAATTGAATTTTTGGACATTAGCTAATACACCAACTACACCTACTGTTGCCAATGCGACGTTCAGCAGCAATAGTTTAACAGTGGTTATCGGCGGCAGTGATGGAAACCCTTCTACTACAACCTATGCAATTAGGGAAACAAATAGTGGTAATTTTGTACAATCTGGCGGAACTTTAGGTGCATCGGCAGTGTATCAAACGGCTGCTACTTGGGGAACCAGAACAGTAACTGGTTTAACCGCTTCAACAAGTTATAGTTTTCAGGTAATTGCAAGAAATGGCGCTAGCATAGCAACTAGTGCGGGATCATCTGCCGTTGGTATTACTTATGCTGCAGCAACGGTAATAGCTAAGCAAGATTTTGAAACATCACCTGGAACACCTCCGCTTACGTACACTGTATCAGGTGGGGCATTTTCATCTGGTACAAATACAGGTGGTTCACCTGTTTCAAATTTATTTGCTAGTGGCGCCAGAGGCTATCAGGTTTCTTCAGGTACTGCAACGCTTACATTTGCCAATCTTAATTTAAGCGGCTATAAGAATTGTTATATCACGTTCCGTGCGGCTGGTATGTCTTATGGCGTGACTACTAACGGTATTGATGGTACTGACTATGTTAAAGTGGCCTTATCTACTGATGGTGGTACCAGCAATTATTCTGATGAATTATGGATTAATGGAACTACCAACAGTAAATGGGATTTTACTGCTGGAACAGATACTGCTATTAATTATACTGGTACAAACACTCCAATTACTAGAAGTACTCTAAATTCTACTTATCAAATCAATATTCCAGATAACCTTAGTGTTAGTCAGATCGGGTTAAAAATAACTATGAATAATAATAGTAGTAGTGAAGTATGGGTAATTGACGATGTTAATGTTTTTGGTACACCCTTACCGGCTATTACAACGGGTACTTTATCACCAACTTCTACTGCTGTCTGTGTTGGTTATAGTTCCACGCCAAATATGACTTTTAATGTTTCGGGAACGAACATGCAGTCAGCGATTACTATTACGCCTCCTGCTAACTTCGAAGTATCAACTTCTGCTACTTTCTTAACTGGCGGTGGAAATGGTACAGCGATCACTGTGGGTACAGTAGGAACTATTGCAAGCACGCCGGTATATATTCGTCTAGTATCGGGTTTAGCTGCCAATAGTTATTCAAACAATGTTATATTAACAGCAACGGGAGGCGCAATAACTAAAACAGTTGCTGTAGCAGCATCTGTAAATACAATCCCTTCACAAACAATAACTGCTTCAAGTAGCGTATGTGCTAGTTCAGCAGGTAACACCGCCTCTGTTCCAGATGCTGGTGTTGGTGCAACCTATAACTGGACAATTAGTGGCGGAAGTATAACTGCCGGTCAAGCAGGTGCAACAGTAACCTATACCGCCGGAACTGGAAGTTCGCTAAGTCTAAGTTGCGTGGTTACTTCAAGTGCAGGTTGTGCTAGTGCTGGTGCACAAGCAACATCAGTTACTGTCAATGCCTCACCAACAGCATCAGCGAGTGCAGGAACAATATCTTGTTTTGGAGGAACAACTTCAGTAGCAGTATCTGCTACAGGTGGAACTGCTCCATACACAGGAACAGGAACATTCACAGTGAGTGCAGGTTCTTACTCTTATACAGTAACCGATGCTAACGGTTGTACTTCTGTAGTTTCAGGAACAATATCACAACCAAGTGCAATCACATTCACAGCAACGCCAACACAAATTACTTGTAACGGTGGCACAGGAAGTGTTGTTCTAGCTTCAAGTGGAGGAACAGGAACATTAACCTATTCAGGTGATGCAACCGCTTCTTTAACAGCAGGAACTTATAA
>JANPDC010000050.1:0-29650 GCA_031431275.1 Bacteroidota bacterium | reverse complement strand
TGCACCACCGCTTCCGCATCATCTGCATTGACGTGCAATACAGGCGATAAGGTTACTTTTGCCACATCAGTACAATAAGTTGAAGAACGTGCATCGAGATAATTCGTGGTAAAACCTACTTGGTTATTGATAACAATATGAATGGTTCCGCCAGTTTTGTAACCGTCAAGTTGCGCCATTTGTATAATTTCATACAAAATTCCTTGTCCAGCAATTGCAGCATCACCGTGAACGGCAATTGGTAAAACTTTTGAAAAATCGTCAGCAAAATATCTATCTTGTTTGGCTCTTGTAATTCCTTCAATAACGGCTCCAACCGTTTCTAAATGCGAAGGATTTGGTGCCAAGTTAATGTTGATGTTTTTACCAGAACGTGTTTTTCTGTCTGATGTTAAACCTAAATGGTATTTTACATCGCCATCAAAATATTCTTTGTCATAATCTTTTCCGTCAAATTCTGAGAAAATATCTTGGGTTGATTTTCTGAAAATATTCGCCAAAACATTCAAACGACCACGATGTGCCATTCCCATTACGAATTGTTCCACGCCTTTGTCGGCAGCAGCTTCGATTAATGCATCAAGTCCTGGAATTATAGATTCGCCGCCTTCTAATGAAAATCGTTTTTGTCCTACATATTTAGTATGCAAAAAGTTTTCGAAAGAAACGGCTTCGTTTAACTTTTCAAGAATGGTTTTCTTTTGATTGTTATCGAAATTCGGAAGATTATCGTTGATGTTTAATTTGTCTTGCACCCATTGAATTACTTTCGGGTCACGCATGTACATGTACTCAATACCAATGTGTTGGCAATATACATTTTTTAAATGTGCAACAATTTCTTGTAATGATTTTGGTTGATGTCCCAACACTTTTGCAGCATCGAAAACGGTATTCAAATCGGCATTTGACAATCCAAAATCAGATAATTCTAATGTTGGTGTATAATTTCGACGTTCACGAACTGGATTGGTTTCTGTGAACAAATGTCCACGTGTTCTGTAACCATCGATTAATCTTAAAACGTTGAATTCTTTGGTAATTTTATCAGAAATTTGACCGTTATCAACATTCGCCACAGCGATATTTGACATTTGACTAACTACGTTTTCTTCATTGTAAGTTGTCATTCCAAAGTCAAAACCCTGAAAAAAACTTCTCCAAGATGGCTCTACGCTGTCTGGATTTTCTAAATATTGGTCGTATAATTGAGCGAAAAATTCGGTATGAGCTGCGTTTAAGAATGAAAATCTATCCATATTTGTATTTAATGAACATTTATTAAATTTGTAGCAAAAGTAAAACATTTACAACAAATACGTTAGATTTTTTATACTTTTATAGTCTGAAATTAAACTTTTTAATTATGAAACACTTAAACTTAAAAAACATATTCTATTTCGCAACATTTATTTTTGCAATGAACGGGTATTCTCAAGATTCAACTAGGGTTCAAAAACCTCAACCCTTGAAAAGCGAATTTTGGAAAAAAGTTCGATTTGGTGGCGGACTAGGATTAAATTTTGGAAACGGTACGTCAGTTTCTATTGCTCCAAGTGCCGTATATCAAGTAAATAAATATTTTTCAACAGGAATTGGATTGCAAGGAAGCTATGTTTCGTTGAGAGATGCTTATAAATCCTATATTTATGGTGGTAGTTTAATTGGACTTATAAATCCGATTGATGAAGTTCAACTTTCAGTAGACTTGGAACAATTGAGGGTGAATACAACTTTTGATTCGAGTTTATCGATTCCATCCATTGGTAGATGGAATACCGCCTTGTTTTTGGGTGCTGGATATGTGTCAGATTATGTGACTTTTGGGATTAAATATAATGTTTTATACAAAAAAACAGATAATATTTATAGCGAAGCTTTTATGCCATTTATTAGGGTTTTCTTTTAATTTATTTTTATGAAAAAAATATTTTCTATTATTATTTTATTTATCATTAATGCTGGGTTTTCTCAAAAATTAACAACAAACTCTACGTTGCAATCTGGTCCTATGGTTGGTTATTGCGAAATGACCGAAGCCATGATTTGGTTGCAAACTACAAAATTAGCATCTGTTAAAATTGAATATTTTGCAATTGATAAACCTACTGAAATATTCTTTTCAGATAATTATTCGACTACTAAAGATGTTGGTTTTACTTATCATGTCATTTTAGATAAATTGCAGCAAGGTAAAAAATATAAATACAATGTTTTTATTGATAATAAGAAAATAGTTTTGCCTTATGAAACTTCTTTTTCGTCAAAAAAATTGTGGCAATGGCGAGAAGATGCTCCTGACTTTACTGTTGCTTTTGGAAGTTGTAATTATGTAAATGAACCAGAAGTCGATCGACCAGGAAAAGGCTACGGCAGCAATCATGAAATTTTTTACGCCATTGCCAATAAAAACCCAGATATTATGGTTTGGGGTGGCGATAATATGTATTTGCGTGAAGTAGATTGGGATTCAAAAACAGGAATCTACTACCGAAGCACGCATTCTCGTTCCATAAAAGAAATTCAGCCTTTATTAGCAAAAACTCAAACTTTTGCAATTTGGGACGACCACGATTTTGGAAATAATGACTCTGACAGAAGTTTTTATAATAAATACATAACCCAAAAAGCATTTAAAGATTTCTGGGCTAATAAAATGTATGGTTCTGATGTGAGCCAAAACGAAGGAACTTATTCTACTTTTAATTGGGGAGATGCACAATTTTTTATGCTCGATGATCGTTTTTTTCGCTCTCCAAATGATAGAATTACTGGTGATCATACGATGCTAGGAACCGCACAATTCAATTGGTTGATTGATGCGTTATCGGCTTCGGCAGCAAGTTTTAAAATTATTGTTATTGGCGGACAGGTTTTGAATTCGATAGGAGATTCTGAAAATTATGGACATTATCCCGAGGAAAAAGCCAAACTTTTAAAAGAAATTTTAGATAATAAAATTAAAGGAGTTTTGTTCTTGACTGGTGATAGACATTACGCTGAATTAGCAAAATTAGAACGTGAAAACACTTATCCGTTGTATGATTGGACCGTTTCTCCGTTTACATCTGGCGTTGCAAAAGAGCGAGAAGCCAATCCTTTGAAAGTTGAAGGAAGTTCTTTTTTTACTCATAATTTTGGAATTGTTTCGTTTTCGGGAAACAAAGCAAATCGTCAATTGAAACTTACTTTGTTCGATAAAGAAGGGAAAGAATTGTGGAATAAGGTAATCATGAAAAAGGAATTGGAATAAATTTTGAACCTTATGTTTAATGAGAGGTTTTATAAGGTATTTATTCAGAAAAGTTTATTTTAATTCTGAAATACTATCTAATTCTTTTTTTAAAGGCAACATAAAATTCATAAACCTTGGTTTATTTTTTGCGTCCATGGGTTCAGAATTCGGAAGTTTGAGTTTCAATGCATCTACTTGAACTCCTTTTTTCCAAAAACGATAACAAACATGTGGACCTGTTGCGAGTCCTGTACTTCCTACTTTTCCTATGATATCTCCCTGTTTCACTGATTGTCCACGGCGAACCAAAATTTTAGACATGTGTAAATATTGTGTGGAGTATGTTGCATCGTGCTTGACTTTTACAAAATTTCCGTTACCAGCAGTGTAACCGGTTTGTTCCACAATTCCAGTGGCGGTAGTCATTATTGGTGTTCCTTGTGACGCTGCATAATCTGTTCCGCTATGTGCTTTCCAGATCATTTGAACCGGATGGAAACGGTTTTTTGTAAATTTTGAAGTAATGTTTACGAATTTTAATGGTGCTTTGAGAAAGAAATTTCGAAGTGCTTTAGCGTCTTCGTCATAATAATCAATTTTGCCTTTTGCTGTATCTTGAACAAACGGAAAAGCGTATATTTTTTTTCCTTTATATTCAAAAAAGGCAGCTTTTAGACTGTCTATTCCATCATATATTGTATCACTGATGAATCTTTCGGTAAATGTTAATGCGAATTTATCTCCTTTTTTAGATTTAAAAAAATCGATTGACCAAGCGTAAACTTTTATCAATTTGTTTGATAATGATGGGTCAATTCCTTTGGATTTGAGTGTTGATGATAATGAACCATTTAATTCTCCTGCAATTGTTCGTTTTTTGAAGGTTAATGGTTTTTGTTTTTTATAGAAATGAAGAATCGAATCTCTGAAATCAATTACAAAATAATTTAGTCTATCTGGTTGATAAATGAAAACTTGTAGTTTTTTTAGAGTATCTTTTGAACGCAAAATTGTATAGGCTTTACCTTTTCTGATACTCCGAATATCAAGAGAATCTTTTATTTTTTGAATTATTTCGGGAACTTTTCTAAAATCTAAATTTTGTTTTTCAATAATATTACCAAAAGTATCTCCTTTTTTTACTGTATCTTGGACTACATCAAAATTGTTGAGTATAAAACCAAAATCAACAACAATTGGTTCGGGTTTTGATTTTTGAGGAATTGTTTCTGGCTCTGTTTTTTTACAAGAAACTATAGATAGGATTAATAGAAACGCTAAGATTGATTTTTTCAAGATTGGTTTTTGGTTGATGGTTTTTCTTGATACAATATACAACTAAAATTGAGGTTTAAAATCAAATATTGTTAATAAATTTGATTTCAAACAAAAAATTATTTTTCTTCACCCCAATTTTTAAGTTCTTCGTCTGACCAAAGTTCTGGAAAAAAAATGCGCCGTTGATATTTTGGGTGCATATATTTCTTCCAATCGCTTCCGCCTGTAGCTTCACCGTTTCCTGATGATTCGATATATTTTTTTGCAGTATTCAAATGTTGCATTACCCATTTAATATTTACCGTATGGTCATAATGACGCATTGCCAGTACTAATTCCTGATTTTTTTGATCTTTTTCTGGCAATTCCTTGAATTTTTGCCAAATATTTATGGTATTATATTCTTGCATATAACGCAAAAATTCAGGTTTGTATTTTCGTTCAAATTCTAAAATCAAAAAAGATTTTTCGCCCGTTTGATGATCTTTCCCTGCGGCTTGCCAATATAAATGTTCGAATGCATGATTGTATGGTGTATTTCTATCAATTGTGGATCTAAAACGATAGTCAATTAAATTAATCAGATCAGTTGAAGCAAATTCTATTAATCGATATTGTGCACTTTGAAAACCACTTGCTGGAGTTAATGTATTTCTAAATTTCATGTATTGCTCTACTTCCATTCCATCACCCATAATGTCGAATGACGTTGTAAGCATATCAAAATATCGAGAAATTCGCTCTAGTTTTTGAGTAAAAAATTTCGTTTCTGGTTTTTGAGTATTGCAAATCTGATTCATTTCCCACAATATCATTTTAAATAGTAATTCGTTGACTTGATGATACATGATGAAAACCATTTCGTCTGGCAAAATGGTTCTCTGAGTCTGAAGATTTAAAAGTGCATCTGTTTGAATATAATCCCAATATGTTATTGGTTTTGACCAAAGTAAACCCTCAAGATGAGTATCTGTTTTTTGATCGATTGCTTGAAACTTTTGTTCTAAATCTTCAAGAAGCTGATTTCTTTTACTCATTTTAGTCGTCTGCTGGTATTATTTTAAATGAATTTTTTAGTCCTTTGAAAGCATCTAAATCCGCCTTGATTGAACCTACGGCTAAACTTGCTTTGATTCGAATTGGCACTTTGTTATCGTCGTCTGTAATCCAAACGGTTAAACTTTCTTCTTCTTTAAATACGCGTCCCGACTGTACAATTGGTCTGAAAATCATGGTTGGAACTTTGCCGAATTTAGTGTCAATTTCAGTTCTACCTAAAAATTTAAGTTTAAATTTTGTAATTTCATCATCAAAAAACATATCAACGGCGATGTATTCTCCAACTTTTATTTTATCAACTGCAGGATGGTTTCTCAAATAATAAAATGTTGAAACAATATCTTGAACATTTTCTGTTACGCTTAACGTTTTTTCAGTGTTATTTTTATAATCTTTTACTAAAATCTTGTTGGTGTCTTGATTGAAAAACCCTTCCTGATTTTTTGTGTAACCGCCTTCATCAATTTTTCGAACATATTGATATGGCTTTGATGTCAATTTGTCGAAATAACTTTCGTAGTTGTCATCTACTTTAAAAAACATTTTTGCCATTCCAACAGTATATCCTTTTCCAACTGCGTGAAAAACTTTTTTATTTTCTTTTATGGATTCTTTAACTTCAAGAGTTGCATATCCTGCATCAATGATTCCATAATGAATTCTAAATTTGAACCATTCGCCAACTTTAAATGCATCTTCGCGTTGTGTGTCGAAACTTACAGCAACAAAAACTAACAACAATAGTAGTAATTTTTTCATTTTATTTTAGTTTGTTTGAACTCCAATTTGTATTTATTTGAAGTTTAAAATTGATTTACTAATGTATACATTCAATTTCCGTACCAAAAGTATAAAACCAAAAAAACCCAGCCAAATTTTGACCGAGTTTTTAAGCTATTAACCAACCATAAAACTATAAATTATGAAATTTATATAAAACTCGGGAAACCACTCCTCTGTTTTGGGTATGCAAATGTAGTACGGTTGTTTCATTATATTCAAAGAAAATTTAACTTTAACACATTTTTATTAATTCATATGGTTCTACAACGTTATATGTTGCGATATATTCAATATTTTTTATATATTTTTGAAAGGTTCGTTATTTTTAATTGTTATTTTGTTTAAATTCTTGAGGTTTTTGAGGTTTTTTCGACTGTAAAAGTTTGATATAATTGGTTTTAAACATGAAAATGATCTTTACAAACTATGTTTAAACAAAAAACCATCCGAAAAAGGATGGTTTTAAATAATAGTTAAAAACATTATAGTTTTTACAAAGTCCCTCTTTTAGCTTGTTCTCTTTCAATTGACTCAAACAAGGCTTTAAAATTTCCTGCACCAAAACCTTTTGCTCCCATTCTTTGTATAATTTCAAAAAACAAAGTTGGACGATCTTCGACTGGTTTTGTGAAGATTTGTAATAAATAACCATCTTCATCGGCATCGACCATTATGGCGAGGTTTTCGATTTTAGATAAATCTTCTTTCATCATGTCCATATGAACGCCAAGTCTTTCAGGAATTGCCTTATAATATTCGTGTGGCGGTGCTGACAAAAATTCAACGCCACGTGCTTTTAGTTGAGCTACTGTTTCGATTATATCATCAGTAGCAATTGCAATGTGTTGCACGCCTTCGCCTTCATAAAAGTCTAAATATTCTTCTATTTGTGAGCGTTTGTTGCCTTTTGCAGGTTCGTTTATCGGAAATTTAATTCTTCCATTACCGTTTGACATTACTTTTGACATCAAAGCAGAATATTCTGTGTGAATTTGTTTGTCATCAAATGAGAGAAAATTCACAAAACCCATAACGTCTTCATAGAATTTTACCCAAGGATTCATTTGGTTCCAACCTACATTGCCAACCATGTGGTCAATATATTTCAAACCAACTGGAGTTGGGTTATAATCTGATTTGTGTTCCACAAATCCCGGTAAAAAAGCTCCTTTGTAATTTTTTCGTTCTACAAACATGTGAACGGTTTCTCCATAGGTATAAATTCCAGCTCGAACCACTTCGCCAAATTCGTCTTTTTCGACAACAGGTTCCATAAAAATTTTAGCACCACGTTTGGTTGTTTCCTCAAAAGCAGAACGGGCATCTTCGACCCAAAGTGCTACAATTTTTACTCCATCACCATGTTTTTTTACATGTTCACCTATTGGTGAATTGCTATTTAACGCTGTTGTCAATACCAATCGGATTTTGTCTTGCTTCAAAACATAACTTACTGAATCTCTTGAGCCTGTTTCTAATCCTTTGTATGCGTGTGATTGAAAACCAAAGGCAGTTTTATAGAAATGTGCCGATTGTTTGGCATTACCAACATAGAACTCTACATAATCGGTTCCTAATAATGGCAAAAAATCTTGTGCTCCTTCAAATATTTTTTCTAAGCCGTATTCGACTGATTTTACTTCTTTAGACATATAAGCCCCCTAACCCCCTAAGGGGAATTCCTATTGGGGTAAATAGGGTTTTAAATATTATTTAATTGTATGTTTGTCCAAATTTCTGCTTCTCTAATTGTTTTGCAAACTAGATAATCTACTGGTTGTTTTTGAAATGTGAAAATTGCTTTCAAAACATTTCTAATGATAATATTCGGAATAATATAGGCTGTTCCTAAGCAATAATCTTTCATTAATTGTTCATTTTCTTTGAGCCAATCTCCTTGCATTTTCTGATATTTTACGGCAGGCAAAACAGCAGTTGTAGCATCAAAAATTAGAACCACTTTTTGTTTTTGTTCATAAACATCTTTCACTTTTTGCATGTAAAACGGAAAATTATCGTCGTTAGCTTGTTCTCCTGTAAAAATAACTTTTATAGTTGGATGATTAGTCAAATCTATTTCTGCATATTTTTTCATTAGTTACTATAATTAAGGATCTCAATTTATTTTTTATATTTTTTAGCATCATTTTAAGAGTTTCCACTTTGGGAACTAGGGGGTTTCCAACCAACTTTTATAATATTTTCCATCATCTAATCCCATTGCGATTTCTGTTACCATCAATGGTCGAAAAGTATCAACCATAACGGCTAATTCTTGGGTTTCAGTATGACCAATACTGCGTTCCATAGCGCCCGGGGCTGGTCCATGCGGAATTCCTTTAGGATGTAAAGTAATATGACCTTGTTCGATATTGTTTCTTGACATAAAATCGCCGTCAACATAATACAAAACCTCATCAGAATCTATATTGCTATGATTGTATGGTGCAGGAATTGATTTTGGATGATAATCGTACAGACGGGGACAAAATGAACAAACAACAAAAGTCGAAGTTTCGAAGGTCTGATGTACTGGTGGTGGCTGATGAACGCGACCTGTTATTGGTTCGAAATTATGAATCGAAAACCCGTATGGAAAATTGTAACCGTCCCAACCCACAACATCAAACGGATGAGTGGCATAAACAAACTCATGAATCATGCCTTCTTTTTTTATTTTGATAAGAAAATCTCCTTTTTCATCGTGGGTTTCTAAATTTTTTGGCAATTTGAAGTCGCGTTCGCAAAATGGTGCATGTTCTAGATGTTGCCCTGATTCGTTTTTATATCGTTTTGGTGTGTAAAATGGTGCAAATGACTCTACATAGAACAAACGATTTTCTGATGAATCAAACTCAATTTGATAAATCATTCCACGAGGAATAATTAAATAATCGCCATATTCAAAATCAATATTTCCGAGCATTGTTCGCAGTTTGCCCGAACCTTTATGAATAAATATAAGTTCATCAGCATCGGCATTTTTATAGAAATAATCGGTTAAAGATTTTTGTGGAGCAGCAAGTCCAATGGTACAATCTTTATTGACCAACATTGGTTTTCTAGACTCTAGAAAATCGACTTCGGCTTTTAATTCGAAACCTTTGAATAATAATGATTTTATGTTTTTATTGATGGCAATTTTAGGTTCGACCGAATAGGATTTTAAAATTTCTTTGACTTGCGTTGGTCTATGAACGTGGTACAACAAGGAAGAATGTCCTTGAAAACCCTCGGTACCAAACAATTGTTCGTAATAGAAACCACCTGTTGGTTTCTCGAATTGTGTATGCCGCTTTTGCGGAAAATCGCCTAGTTTGTGATATAACATTTTGATATTAGATTTCAAATATTAGATATTAGATTTCAGAAAATTAGCAAATCTAATAGTAATCAAAATTTTTAAAGCAAATATCGGAAAAATTTTAGTTTTGAGAATTTTTTATATTAATTTATTTGTAAACGAAAAAAGCATTAAAAATGATTTCTCATGTTTAATGCTTTTAAGTTTTGATAATTGAAAAATTTATTCTTTATCTGAATTGTTAAGGACACTATTTTTCTTACTGTAGAGAAAATAAATTGCTAATCCTATTGCTAACCAACCTGCCAATCGTAACCAGTTTGTCCATCCAAGACCAGCAATCATTAGCAAACATGTTATTATTCCTAAAATTGGAACTAAAGGAACTAAAGGTGTTTTGAATTCACGTTTCATATCTGGATTTGTTTTTCTTAAAACAATTACTGATACACACACCAAGATAAATGCAAACAAAGTACCAATGCTCGTCATATCTCCAACAATATCACCAGGAATAAATGCAGCAAACAACCCTACGATTACTAAAATTGCAAGATTAGCCTTGTATGGTGTTTTAAATTTTGGGTGTAAATCACTTAAAGATTTTGGCAACAAACCATCTTTACCCATTGCATAGAAAACTCTTGATTGACCTAATAACATTACTAATATTACTGATGTAAATCCGAATAAAATCGCAACAGTAACAAATTGTGCTAACCAATCGAAACCTGGCATTGCAGATGTTATTGCATTAGCAACTGACGCTTCTTTTCCACCTGTTCTAAAAAACTCTACTGATTCTAATCCTGTCAAAACGTGTGCGAAAAGAATATATAAAACGGTACAAATCGCTAATGATCCTAAAATACCAATTGGCATATCACGTTTTGGGTTTTTTGTTTCTTGAGCTGCTGTACTTACTGCATCAAAACCAATAAAGGCAAAGAAAACTGTTCCTGCTGCTCCAATAATTCCCCAAAAACCACCAAAACTATGTTTAATTCCAGAATCATCTATGAAAACTGATGGTTGAGGAATATATTCTGCATGATTAACTGGATTAATAAAACTCCAGCCAAAAACAATTATCATTACAACGATAGCAACTTTCACAATTACTATTAATCCATTAACAAATGCAGATTCTTGTGTTCCTTTTATTAATAACAAACTAATTGCAGCAACAATAAAAAATGCAGGAAGATTTATGATTCCTGTTGCAGTAACTTGCTTTGTGACTGGATCTATAAGTTCTTGGAACGGAGAATGACATAAAGAGTAAGGAATAGGTGTTGTATGTAACACATTGACCAGAAAGTTATTTAAATATTCACTCCAAGCAATACCAACGGTTGCTGCTCCTACTGCATATTCTAAAATTAAATCCCAACCAATAATCCAAGCCAAAAGTTCGCCCATTGTGGCATAGGTATAAGTATAAGCACTTCCAGAAATTGGAATAGAAGACGATAATTCTGCATAACACAACCCTGCTAAAGCGCAACCAATTGCAGCTACTATAAAACCAATCGTTACTGATGGTCCTGCGCTTTGGGCTGCAGCAGTTGCAGTTCTAACAAAAAGTCCAGCTCCAATAATAGCACCTATCCCCAGTGCAACAAGTGACCAAGCGGTTAATGTTCTTTTCAATCCTTTTTCCGAATCAGATGCTTCAGCCATTAGCAAAGCGATAGATTTCTTTTTCCAAATAGACATAATTTGTGTTTTTTAATTTTTTTTATAGGTTGCTAAAGTAGCGTTTTTTTATAAAAAATGAAATATTATTATGTTTTTCATTCGTTGAAGTTTTTTTAGAACCAAAACCCAATATTCACCCATGCGTAGCCTTTGTTTGTTTCTGGCGACCAACTGTATTTTAACTCTATTGGTCCAATTATAGTTTCTAATCCATAACCTAAGGCATATCCAGAATATCTAGGAACCGAAATTTGATTAGAATCTCTAAAAAGATTATCACCAATATTTGCAAAATTTCCAGCAAAATTCACATGGTTCTTTTTATAGAATTCATAATCAATTGTTGCCGTACTTTTAAGAAAACTATTGGCAACAATACTAACAAAATCGTATCCAAAAAATGGTTTGAAATTATTAAATGTATTAAATCCATAGCCCCCAAAGACAAAATTTAAAAATGGCAATTCTCTGTTTCCAATATTGAACCCAACTTCTGATTCTAGTTTTAGAGTTACTTTTTTATAGAATTTTTTTGCAAATATTATATCTGCTTTCGCGATAGAAAAAGGATTAAATCTGACTTTGAAATCGCTTGAATTCAAATAAGATTGAAAGTCTGCACCAAAATAAAATCCTCGAGTTGGGAAATAAATATTATCAAGTGAATCAAATTTTAAACTAGCAAATAAGCTGTAATAATCTGTGTTTTCAAATATTTGAGAATTGTTTTGCAGTGTTTCTGATCTAATGTTTATATGCCGATATTCTGCACCTAATTGTATTGAGAATTTTTGTCTAAAAACAGTTTGTACATAAACTTGATTGATTAAATCATTATAATTTATATTCAACGAACTTATTCCCAATTGTTGAAAAGTTTGACCGTTGTTGAAATCGGTTGCAATGTTTCTTGTAAAACTATTAAATTTCGATTTTAAACCAAAACTAGTATAAAAACCATTGTCTAAATAATAATCGAAATTGTATCTAAAGTTATCCCCCAAAATAATATCTAAAGAAGCTACATCGTTTTTAAAAAGTGTTTTCTTTCTTGTAATATTAGTCAAAACTGCACTTTTATATAATCCGTCATAGTGCAACGAAAATTTTATAAAGTTTTTAGTTGTGTTTTCTTTAAGTTCAAGAATTAAGTCACTTTCTTTTGAGTTAACCTCAACAAATTTATACCCTATAGATGTGAAACTTTCTGTTGCATTTAATTTATTAATTCCAATTGTCAAATCTTTATAACTGATTCTTTGATTGTTATTAAATCCTAGTTTTCCAATAATATAAGAACGTGTATAATTCTCCAGATCATTCATTCCGATACTTTTGATTTGAATACTATCACTGACTGGTTTATGTTTTTGAATTATCAATAGGTTTTTGGCCTCTGCAAACTTCATGATTTCTGGCAAAAAATCATTTGCCGCTTTTTCACCTAGTTTTATAATTTCTTGTCCTGCATCAAAAGAAATCACACCATATTGTGTAACATCTGGGCGTATGTAAATATCAGTTAGTTTAGATTTGCCCTTCATGTTTTCGATCATTTGCAAGTTAGTAATCTGAACTAAAATCCGTGTGGCTTCTTTCAATTCATCTCGCTTTCTTAAATCGTCCTGTACATCAACACCTATTACAATCTCTGCACCCATTTCTCGCACTCTTTCTACAGGATAATTATTACTAATTCCACCATCAACAAGCATTTTTCCGTCAATTTCAACTGGAGAAAAAAGTGTAGGAAAAGCTGAACTAGCTAAAATAGCTTGCGGTAAATATCCATTATCAAGTAAAACTTCTTTTCCTGTTTCAATATTGGTTGCAAAACAAGAAAATGGAATTGGTAATTTACCAAAATCTTTTATTCCTCTCACATCTTGAAACAATTGATTTAAAGAATTGTAATTGTACAACCCTTTAGAAATTGCGATCGGAACGCCAACTTTAAAATTATTAAACGGCAATGCAAAAGCATACATTTCATTGTTTCTCTTTTCATAAAAATTCTTTGAGGTTCTTGGGATGTAATCACTAATTAAAGCATCAAAATTTGTAGCTTTAAAAATCGAATCAATCTGAGTAGCGTTATAGCCAGAAGCATATAATCCACCAACAACAGCGCCCATACTTGTACCTGTAATAAAATCGATTTTGATTCCTGCTTTTTCTAAAACTTTCAAAACTCCAATGTGTGCAAAACCTTTTGCTCCGCCACCAGATAGTACTAAACCTATTTTTTTTCTTGGTGCTTCTTGAGAAAATGAATTAAACGATAAAAAGTAAAAGGCAAATTGCAAAAGGCAAATTGCAAAAGGCAAAATCTTAATACGAAACGGTTTGTAATTTGCCTTTTGCAATTTACCCTTTTTTATTTTTATATTATTTAACTTTTTCACTATAAAATTCTATCACTTTTTTAGCTCTCGAAACTCCTACAACGGCTTCGATGTCTTTTTCTGT
This sequence comes from Bacteroidota bacterium, assembly GCA_031431275.1. GTDB lineage: Bacteria > Bacteroidota > Bacteroidia > Flavobacteriales > Flavobacteriaceae > Flavobacterium. Next base: position 15,821 of record JANPDC010000050.1, on the reverse strand, counting down.
GGCTAATTTAAGTCTTTTTACCGATTTGAAATGCTTAATTAACGTTTCCATAGTTTTTTCGCCAATGCCAGGAATGTTATCCATTGATGAAACTAACGATGCTTTACTTCTTTTGTCCCTATGAAATGTAATCCCGAATCGGTGCGCTTCGTTTCGCAATTGCTGAATAACTTTCAATGTTTCTGACTTTTTATCTAAATATAATGGCACCGAATCGCCAGGATAAAACAATTCTTCGAGACGTTTTGCAATGCCGATTATTGCAATTTTTCCTCGCAAATCGAGTTCGTCCATAATTTTTAATGCCGATGATAATTGCCCTTTTCCACCATCAATAATGATGAGGTTTGGCAAAGGTTGGTTTTCATCAAGCAAACGCTTGTATCTTCTATAAACGACCTCTTCCATACTCGCAAAATCGTTCGGACCTTCGACGGTTTTAATGTTAAAATGTCGATAATCTTTTTTACTAGGTTTTCCGTCTTTAAAAACTACGCAAGCCGCAACAGGATTGGTGCCTTGAATATTCGAATTATCAAAACATTCTATATGTCGAGGTTCCACATTCAATCGCAAATCTTTTTGCATTTGCGCCATAATTCTATTCACGTGGCGTTCTGGATCAACTATCTGCAGTTGTTTGAGTTGCTCGATTCTAAAAAATTTGGCATTTCGAATCGACAAATCTAATATTTGTTTTTTATCGCCAAGTTGCGGAATTGTTATTTTTAGTCCCGAAATTACGGGATCGCCAAGTTCTACTTCAAATGGTACAATTAATTCTCGTGATAATAATTGAAAACGTTCACGAAGTTCGATTATTGCCAATTCCAATAATTCTTGGTCGGTTTCGTCGAGTTTTTTCTTGATTTCCATCGTATGCGAACGAATAATCGAGCCGTGAGATATTTGCAAAAAGTTTACAAATGCTGCTCCTTCGTCCGAAACGATAGAAAAAACATCAATGTTGGTTATTTTCGGATTGATAATCGTTGATCGAGATTGGTAATTATCAAGAATTTCGATTTTTTCTTTGATTTTTTGTGCTTCTTCAAAGTGCATATTGGCAGCCAAATCGGTCATTACTCGCTTGAAATCTTTCATCGATTCTTTGAAATTTCCTTTCAAGATTTCTCGAATGGCATTAATCTGAATCTGATAATTTTCTAAACTTTCGTGACCTTCGCAAGCGCCTTTGCAATTCCCAATATGATATTCTAAACAGACTTTGAACTTGTTATTTTCGATATTGTTTTGGGTCAAATCGGAATTGCAGGTACGGAGCGGATACAATTCTTTTATTAAATCCAAAATCACGCCAACGGTTTTGAAACTCGTGTAAGGTCCAAAATATTCCGATCCGTCTTTGACCATTTTTCTGGTTGGGAAAATTCTAGAAAAAGGTTCTTTCTTGATGCAAATCCAAGGATAGGTTTTGTCGTCACGAAGTAAGACATTGTAGCGTGGTTGCAGGGTTTTTATAAGATTGTTTTCCAACAAAAGTGCATCGCTTTCGGTTGGTACAACAATGTGTTTTATGGTTACGATTTTCTTGACCAGAACATTGGTTTTGGCGGTATCGTGAATTTTATTAAAATACGATGCAACTCGTTTCTTTAAGTTTTTGGCTTTTCCGACATACAAAATCTTGTCTTCTTTGTCATAATATTGATACACGCCAGGATTATCTGGCAAAGATTGTATTTGAAGTTGAAGGTTTTGGTTCATTTGATTAACGAATGTCGATTAACGATTTTTGATTTTTGAGGTTGATTTTTGATATTGAAATTGAAATTGTCATTGCAATTGACATTGAAAAATTATATATTTTCTTTTTCAGCGATTTTTTGTTCGATGAATTCTTTGTGGCGTTTAACTTCTGATTTTACGATTTTGTCGATTTCGACATCTGAAAGTTTAATTCCGTAAGGTTTTTCTAATTTATTATCTCCGCTTGATTCAATAATATAAATATGTTTAAAAAAAATCACAGAAATTTGACTTCCGAAAAATATATTTTCAAATTCTTCTTTTTTAAAACCTAGATATTTATAGTTTATATCCAAATTATTTCTAGTTGCTGTTTTATTAATTTTCTCAATGTCAAAATCATTCAAATTGTAATATATTTTTCCGTCAAACTCAAAATTAAAATGACTTTTCGTGTACATTTTTTCAAATTTTTTCATCTGAAATTCGAATTTGTTTAAAAGATTTATAAATGAAATTTTAAATAAATCTGATAAATAATCTGTTTTCATTTTTTCTTTAATAATTTGAACGTTATTCAACCTCTGCTCCAAAAGCGCAATTTCCTTATCCAAATCATCATCCTCTTCAATATTTTCTCCATTTGCACCTGCAATCATAATTTCTAGTGAACGAACTAGATTTTGAGCGATATATTCCAAAAACGCTTCAAGATTTCCAGCATCGGCCATTTGTAAAACTGCAAAATAATTGGTTTTATCCTCGGTTTTAATGATTACTGGCGGATATCCAAATTTCATTAATACAAAATTCATCAAAATTCTGGCGGTTCGTCCATTTCCATCATCAAACGGATGAATTCTTATAAATCGATAATGAAATTCGGCAGCAATCAAAATCGGATTTTTGTCAACTTCAGTGATTTTCTCATTATACCAAACCAACAAATCATTCATTTTGGCTGGCGTTTCTTCTGGCGTTGCAAAATAAAAAATTTCGCCGGTCGCAGTTTCTACGTGGTTTGCTGTCGTTTTGTATTTGCCTGAACTTATTTTTCTTGGAACAATTTTTCCATCAATCGATTTAGATTCTTTGTAGGAATCTTTTAATAAAAGCGAATGCATTTCTCTAATAAAATTCTCTGTTAATGGTCGATCGCCTTGAACCATTTCTAAAACCCAATTAATTGCTTCGTTATGGCCAGTTATTTCTAATGTGTCTTTCAAAGGTTTGCCTTGTGCCGTAATTCCAAACAAAATCAATGCTTTGGTCTCGCCATAAGTCAACGAATTGCCCTCTAGATGATTCGAATGATAATTCCAATCCAAACGAAATTTTTGCATAATTCGACTTTCTTGTTCCTTATTTAAAGGTCGAAGTTGGTCTAATTGTGATTTTAATTCTAATGCTATAATAGTATTTTCCATTTTGATATTGAAATTGTCATTGCAATTGCAATTGAAACTTTTTCTACAAATTTACACATTTCAAATATTATTGCTACATTTAAAAATTAATTTTATCAAATGAAAAAAACTGGAGCAATAACCATTCTTGAAGAAACAGTATTGGCTGGCGAAAGCAAAACCATCGATATGGAAATTGCCCGATTGCACACCACAACCAAACTTAAAATTCCAGTAATTATAGAGCGTTCGCTAATAGATGGACCAGTTGTTTTGCTTTCGGCAGGAATTCACGGTGACGAAATAAATGGTGTCGAAATTGTTCGACAAATTATAATTCAGAAAATAAATAAGCCAAAAATTGGTACTATTATTTGTATTCCGATTGTAAATATGTTTGGATTTGTAAATAAATCTCGGGAGTTTCCTGATGGTCGTGACTTGAATCGGGTTTTCCCAGGAAGCAAAAAAGGTTCGTTAGCAAGTCGATTTGCATTTCATATCCTAAAAGAAATTATGCCTGTCGTAGATTTTGCAATCGATTTTCACGCTGGTGGCGCAAGTCGGTTCAATGCGCCACAAATTCGGATTGCGCCAAATAATCCAGAATTGAAAAAACTGTCAGACATTTTCGATGCGCCTTTTACATTGTATTCTAAAAATATTGCAGGTTCATTTAGAAATTCATCCGAGAAATTAAATGTAAAAATGTTGCTTTTCGAGGGCGGAAAATCATTAGATATTAACAATCAAATTGCGCTTGAAGGCGTTAACGGAACTAAAAGATTGTTGAACCATTTAGGAATGTTGTCCGATAAACACAACATTGTGCACCAATTGACCAAAACAATTTATATCGAAAAATCAGGTTGGTTGCGAGCAAAATGTTCTGGTTTGTTTCACGATAATAACCTGATTGGTTGTTTTGTCGAAAAAGGAACCGTTTTGGGAACAATTACCGATCCGTTTGGAAAATTCGAGCAAAAAGTCAAAGCACCAAACAACGGATATATTATAAATGCCAACCATTCGCCAATTGTTTACGAAGGCGATGCGATTTATCATATGTCGAATATTTTGGGCGATGGTGAATAAAAAAGAATTAAGACTAAAGTATAAAGAATTAAGACAAAAATTAACTCAATTAGAAATTGATGAAATGTCGGTTGCAATTGCCAATCAAGTTTTGAAAATGGATATTTGGAACAATACTTATTTTCATATTTTTTTGCCAATTGAAACCCAAAACGAAGTCAATACTGAATTTATTTTACATTTGTTGCAAGGAAAAGACAAAGAAATTGTAATTTCAAAATCGGATTTTGAAATGCTCGATATGACACATTATTTATTGACTGACAATACCAAAATCAAGAAAAACCAATACAATATTCCTGAACCAATAGATGGTTTAATGGTTCCAGTTTCTAAAATTGATGCTGTTTTTGTGCCGCTTTTGGCTTTTGATAAAAAAGGAAATCGAGTAGGTTATGGCAAAGGTTTTTATGATAAATTTTTATTGAACTGCAAATCCGAAACGATTAAAATTGGATTGAGTTTTTTTGAACCAGAAATATTGATTTCAGATGTTTTTGGGAATGATATAAAACTCGATTTTTGCGTTACGCCAAAAAAAACATATAAATTCTAAAGTTATTTTTTACGTTTATTCTTCCTGAAATCTGCAGTTGTTTTTTTAGTTTCTAATGCTATTTTTTCGTTCAATAATTTTTCTTCAGCTTCGCGTTTTGCAGCTTTCAATTTATATTCCTCTTCTATCAAGATTAATTTTTCTGCTCTAATTTTTTCTTCTTCTTCAATTTCTTTTTGAGATTTAGATTCCACTCTTTCGACTTGTATCTCTTCAATAACATCCTGTTTCATTTCAACCAGGTTGTCATCATTTGATTTTCCATCAAAGAAATTTGTGATTGTTTTAAAAAAACTTTTTGTAGCCTCTTTTTTTTGTTTCACTAAATCTTTGTCATCATCTTTTAAAAAGAAATCATCTTTTTTTGTAAAACCTTCAATTTTCGCTCTTTTCTCAAAAATCAATTCTTTTTGAAAAACATCTTCTACTTTTAAACTTTCTTTTTTTTCAAAAAATAACGCTTCACTTGAAATATCTTTAGTAATTAAATCTTCTTTAACTACAGTCAAGTGACTTTTTTTATCAACAAAAACAACTTTTTTAATTTCAGTATTTGATTTGTTTTCTTTTGTAAGTGTTTTATTGATTCTAATTTCATCGAAAAATTTCATTCTTTTTTCAATGTCCAGCATAATCTCTTGGTGATTAATATTTTTCATTACTTTTTTTTTGTAAAATTATAAAATATTAATATATTTGCAAACTAAAATTAACAATCATTGAGGTTTTTTTATAAAAAAATAAACAACCATAAAGTAAATAATGTTAACAACTGAGGTCATAATTCAAGAATTCCTAAAAGAAACAGATTCAGAATCTGCTTTGGTAATGAAATTTGGAGGATTAATTAGATTGGAAGTAAATGTTCCTCACACAAACAGCGTTGCCGCTATGAGTGACGCTATTGTTTCAATGGCAGAAAAATTTCTTGATGATTTAGAAAAAGGTACTCTAAAGCAACTTTATATGAAAACATCTAAAGGATATGTTGTTTTTACGAAAATTGATGAAGAAAATCTAGTGTTGGTTTTTAAAAAATCTGGATCAAACCTTGGAATGTTTCTTCATCAAATAGACGCTTTAGCACTAAAATTAAAATAAATAAATAAAACCCAAATTATTATGAGTACAGATGTAATTACCGTTTTCATCAACGAAATGAAAACTAACGTGAATGGATTTATTGCAGTAGCTATAGCAGAAATCGAAACTGGATTGTGTTTTGGAAGTTATTCTACAAAATCTGATTTTGATGTAGAATTAGCAGCCGCTTACAACATTGAGGTTGTAAAAGCCAAATTGGCAGCAGTACAAAACCTTGGACTTGCTGGGAATGAAATCGAAGATATTTTAATAACACTCACAACACAGATTCACATTCTTGATGTTTCACCAAACAAAAAATACATGATTTACTTGTCTGTTGACAAATCAAAAGCAAATCTTGGAATGACAAGAGGAGTTTTGAGAAAATACAAAGTTGAATTAGAAGAAGGATTAAAAGGATAAAAAATATTTTTTTAAAATCATACAAAATGTATCGACTAATCTATTTGAGTACTGCTAGTAAAACTAAAATGAGCGATTCTGATTTGGCTAGTCTGCTCTTGAAATCTCAAAAATCAAATAGAAATATTGATATCACAGGTATACTACTTCACAAAAATGGAGAATTTATTCAAATTTTAGAAGGTGAAAAAAAATCTGTTTTAGATTTGTTCGAAATAATCAAAAAGGATAAAAGGCACAAAAACATCATTGCTTTTGATCAAAAGGAAATTGAAAAGCGTTATTTTACTGGATATTTCATGGCTTTTGATGATACTCATTTCGATAAATTAAACAAATTTGAATCGTTAAGAGACTTCAATCAAGATAAAATTCTTAAATCTGATAAAGATACTGTGATTCTTTTTCTAAAAACTTTTTTAGAAGCTCACAAAAAATACTCTTTAGAAAATTAATCAAAAACTTATAAATGCTTTTCAAATTGAAAAGCATTTTTTTTAATTTAAAATGGCTTCTTATGTCAAAAATGAAGTTTTAAATTTTTAAAAAATAACTACAATTTTTGTTACTTTTGAAAAATGGCATTCACGTATCCAAAAAACGAAAAACTCAAAAGCAAAACCACAATAGATTTACTTTTTTCTGAAGGAAAATCGGTTTCAAAATATCCCTTGCGTTTGGTATTTACTCCAATTGATTTGCAAAACAACGAAAAAATCAAAATGGGTGTTTCGGTTTCAAAAAAATATTTTAAACATGCTGTGGATAGAAACTATTTTAAACGTGTTTTACGAGAAACCTATCGATTAAACAAGCATTTGTTGATTGATAACTTGGATCGACCCTATGCCATTATGTTTTTTTATCAAACCAAAGATCGATTGAAATACGAAGAAATCCATGAAAAAACCATTCAAATTTTTCAGAAATTTCTTGTTGCTATCAAATCCGAGAACTAAATTATACGATTTGGATTGATTTTTGCGTTGTAGCATTCTAAACAAAATCCCCATGAAAACTATTTTCCCCTACTTGATTGTATTGTGTATTGCTTTTGGTTGCCAAAAAACGGAAGAAGAAAGCATGTCAAAATCTAAAATGATGATTAGTCTTCCTCCTAAAGGAGAAACAGCTGCAGCTGCCGTTTCTTCAGAAGCAGATATGGAAGCGTCTCCAGCACCGCCACCAATTGATTCTAAAATTCCTATTGAAGCAAAAATCATCAAAAACGCAAACATTCGTTTTGAAACTAGTGATTTAAACGAATCGTATACTGCAATTCAAAATGCTGTAAAAAAACATGGGGCTATTATTCAAAATGACAACGAAGGCAAAGATTATGGAACTGTTTTCAGAAACCTAGTTGTTAGAATTCCGAGTAAAAATTTCGATGTTTTTATTTCTGATATCTCAAAAGGTGTTTCGTATTTCGATAAAAAAGAAATCTCATCAGATGATGTAACTGAAGAATATATAGACATTGATGCACGACTAAAAGCCAAAAAAGTACTGGAAATTCGTTATTTTGAATTGCTCAAAAAAGCCAATAAAGTTTCAGAAATGATAGAAATCGAAACTCAGTTGTCAACAATTCGGGAAGAAATTGAGGCAAAAGAAGGTCAACTTCGTTTCATGCAAAGTAGAGTTTCCATGAGCACCATTACAATCGAATGTTACAAAACTGTAGCGGAACAAGATGGTGCAACCGAGTCTTTTGGATCAAAAATCTGGAACGCCATTGGGTCTGGTTTCAATTCTATGTCGAATTTCTTTATCGGTTTACTACAACTTTGGCCTTTTATTCTTATTTTCGTATTAGGATTCTATTTTATTAGAAAACGAATTAAGAAAAAAACCATCAAAAATGAATAAATTTTTCAAAAAGAAAGTCATAATTCCGGTTATTGGTTTGATTTTCATTGGCATTGGATCGAGTTTCAAAGAAGACTTTTTTGAAATTGCCAAGCAAATCGAAATTTTCACGGATTTGTATCGAACGGTAAACATGAATTATGTGGATGAAGTGAGTCCATCACAATTGATGGATAAATCCATAAAAAGCATGTTGGCAGATTTGGATCCATACACCAATTACTTCAATGAAGCAGATGTTTTAAAATTTAAAATCAATCAAACTGGTGAATATACTGGTATTGGTGCAACGGTTTCAAGAAGAGATGACAAAGCAATTGTCAAGGAAATTTACAAAGATTTTCCTGCAGACAAAGCAGGTTTAAAGGCTGGTGATGAGATAATTCAAGTGGGTGAAACGTTGTTATCTGATTATAAAGACGATGCAACAAACTTGATGAAAGGTTCTAAAAACACTAAAATTGAGGTGAAATTTATCCGTCAAGGGAAAACACAAAGCACCCAAATTATTTTGGATGAAGTAGAAATAAAATCAGTCCCTTTTTATGGTAAAATCGATGATAAAACTGGTTATATTGTTTTGTCTCATTTTACAAAAAAAGCATCGCAAGACACAAAAGAAGCATTAGAATCTTTGAAAAAAGATGGTGCAGAAAAAATTGTTTTAGATTTGAGAGGAAATCCTGGAGGTTTGTTACAAGAAGCTGTTAATATTTGTGGACTTTTTGTTCCAAAAGGCGAAGTGATTGTGACTACAAAATCTAAAGTAGAAAAATACAACACGGTTTATAAAACCAATCAAAACCCAATTGATTTAGAAATTCCATTAGTTGTAATCGTGGATGGAAAAAGTGCTTCAGCATCAGAAATTGTTTCTGGTGCCTTGCAAGATTTGGATCGAGCCGTTGTGGTTGGAAGTCGAAGTTTTGGGAAAGGATTGGTTCAACGTCCTATGGAGTTGACCTATGGGACACAAGTAAAAGTAACGATCTCTCGTTATTTTACTCCTGCTGGAAGATGCATTCAAGCTTTAGATTATTGGCATAAAGACAAAAACGGAAAAGCCGTTAGAACTGATGCAACAAAATACAATCCGTTTAAAACCAAAAAAGGCAGAACAGTTTATGATGGTGGCGGAATTCAACCCGATGTAGAATTAACAGAATCTAAATTGAGCACAATTACTGAATCTTTGATCAAAAATGATGGAATATTTAATTTTGTAACCGAGTATTATTATAAAAATCCAACTCTTGGAGACAAAATCCCAACAATTTCTGATGGAGATTTCACCAATTTTAAAGCCTTTTTGAAAAAATCTAATTTTAGTTTCAACACCGAAACTGAACTGACTTTAAAAAATACTTTAGAAGCGGCAAAAAAAGAAAAAATTGACGAAAGTATTACTTTAGAATATCAAAATTTACTTTTAGCGGTTCAAAAAAGTGAAGATAAATTACTGGATAAATACAAAGACGAAATCAAAAAAATGATTCTTGACGATATTATTGTTCGTTACCAATACAAAAATGGACTTTATACATACAGAATCAAAAACAATTCTGAGATTAAAAAAGCAACCGCAATTTTAAATAATCCAACAGAATATAAAACAATTCTAAAGTTATAATGCAATTTTTTAAATACATATTGATTTTATTTTTTGGGTTTGTACAAGCCCAAAAATCGACTCATTCTGTATATTTCGAATTCGATAAATTTACTTTAGACGAAAAACAAGGAAACGAAGTTGTCGATTTTATAAAACAAACCGATTCTACTAAAATTGAAAGTGTTCAAATTTTTGGCTATACAGACGATGTTGGAAAGGAAGAATACAATATTAATCTTTCGAATAAAAGAGCTAATGCTATTCAAGAAAAACTCAAAAAAAGTGGTATAACATCTAAAGTTATTCTCACTATTGAAGGGAAAGGAGCAATTTCAACTAATCCTAACATAAGTCATTCTATCGAGGAAGAACGAACCAAAAACAGAAGAGTTGATGTTGTTTTAAATCTTAAACCCATTCCCAAAAAGCCTGGAAATTTTAAAGAAATTAAAATGGATCATGTTGTTGGGGATCAAATATATTTAGAAAAAATTCTATTTGCTCAAGGAAGTAGTAAACTAACAACTGAAACTAGAAAAGAACTCGACCGATTAGCTGTTTTAATTCTAAAAAACAAAACTTTAGAATTCGAGATTCAAGGTCACGTTTGTTGCACGCCTCCGAACCACATCGAGGCTGTTGACATGGATACTCATAAAAGAACGTTATCTAAAAACAGAGCTGAAGTAGTCTTTAATTATTTTATATCTAAAAAGATCAAGAAAGAACGAATGACTTTTAAAGGATATGGTAGCACTGTTCCGCTTGGTCGTGAACCCGATTATGATCGTAGAGTTGAACTAAAAATAACTAAAATTTAATTAGTCAATTTTCATTTCAACATGATCAATGTCATCCTCTAAGTAGACATCGCTTGTAACTACGAATCCATGTTTTTCATAGAATTTTTGCAAATATAATTGTGCACCGATTGTAATTTTTGATTGATTGAAATGTTTAGAAATCCCTTCAATTGCATGAGTCATTAAATCATTTCCCCATTTTTTATCTCTGTAATTTTCATCAATAACGACTCTGCCAATTGAGGCATTTTTAAAATAAACCCCAGCATTGAATAGCCTTGCATAGGCAAGAATTTTTCCTTCAAAAGTTCCGATTAGATGCAGAGCGATATCGTCTTTAGAGTCCATATCTAAAAAAATACATTTTTGTTCTACAACAAAAATTTGAGAACGCAATCGCAATATATCATACAATTCATGATTTGAAAGTTCCTCAAATGTTTTTATTTTCCAATCTAATTTCATTTATTTTTTGATTTGGGTTTTACAAATTCGATTGATTTCATGATACATTCTAATTCAAACATCAAATCACGTTTTTCTTTTGATGGCGCATAACAAAAACCTTCTAGTACTACTATTCTATCTTTTGCTCTATCAAAAATACAATAATTCAAATAGGGTCCAGACATAAAATCATTTTCCATTTCCCAAAGTCCACTGGTTTGCCAAACATCTTTTTCAATTAAAAGTGTTCGGTTCAAAATCGGAACAAACGAGGATTGAGAAATCATTCTGGAATATCGAACTGCACCGTGAACATATAGATTGCCTATTGAATCACGCATTCTAGAGATGTATTTAGAGATGTTTTTGTCTCTTTTGACTACATTTATTGGAACTTGATATATCATTAAACTAGAACTTCCCGAAGTGATTTCTTTTTTTAGCCACAAAAATTTATTTTTTTGCAATACAAACTTATACGATTTTGGCACATCTAAAGAGATTGTAAACTTGTTTGCTATTTTTTTTGAACCTGAAACTGATTTTTCGAATGTTTTTTGAAACTCTTTGATTTCAATTTTTCTAATTTTATCAATAATTAAAGAGGCATTTTTTTGAATTGTGTCCAAAATTTCAGTTGCTGTTTTACCCGAAATATGAACAACATTTTGTGGTTCAGCAAATTCATTTTCATTTATTTCGAAACGACTTTTAGATTCTTTTTTGACAATTATTATATTTCGACTATTTGTTGAATAGCCTTCAAGAAGTTTTACAGGATATTGATTTATAGTAAAAAGCGGTTCTTCTTGAGGAAGACCAACTACGGGGGCTGCAAATTTATTTCTGATAGTATCGCCAATTTCTCCTACCCAAAGTTGGTCATCGATAAGAATCGATATACTGTTTGTTTTACCAGAAGTTTTTTGAATTGTGCTTTCAGTTTTATCAACACATGAAAAAAGGCAAAATAAAAATAAAATCAATAGTAGATTATTTTTTTTCATTTTGCCTTTTTAAAATTTATTTGTTTTTAATTTTTATCCTATCCGTTTACTTTCAATTTCATTCCTGGTTTGATGTCTCCATTTCTGATATCATTCCATTTTTTAAGATCTGCAACAGTAACTCCGGGATATTTTTTTGAAATACTTGACAATGTGTCTCCTTTTTTGACTAAATACAATTGTTCTTTCTTTTTTAATTCTGCTAGTTTTCTACTTTCCTTTTTCGTTTTAGGCGCTTTTTCAACTACTGTGTTATTGTATGAATCTTCAGAAACAATTATTTTTGAACCCACTAAAACCTTGTTCTCTTTTAAATCATTCCAAGTTTTTAACTGTAATGCTGTTATATCAAACTTTTTGCAGATTGTCCAGAAATTCTCTCCTTTTGCAACCAAATAGTCCTCTTTTTTGGGATTTACATCTCCTTTTGGATTTGCAACAAAAATTTTAGTACCAAGAAGTAGACTTTCACCTTCAAAATTATTCCATTCTTTTAATTGTGCTAAACTAATATTAAATTTTTTGCAAATGTTCCAAACATTATCGCCTTTGGCAACAATATAATCTGATGACGATTTTGAAATCGTATCATTAGTTTCCGTTTTTTTAGGTTTAATTTCATTAGACGCAATTGGAGCAGAAACTTCATCCACTTCTTTTTTTACCTTTTTTCTAACTGTTGTTACTACTTTTTCATTCGTAATAATTTTTAAATTTTTCCCTTTTTGAAGATTATTACTTTTAAGTCGATTCCATTTTTTCACTTCAGACATCGTTACACCATATCGATCTGCAATATCTCCAAGATTATCACCTCTTTTTACTTTATAAAATTTTGTAACATCTTTGTATGTAACCACTTTTTCTGTTAAAAAAGCAACTTCTTTCTTTGAAATTGTTGGTTGTGCGATTGCTATTTCTTTTGGTTTTGTATCTACTTCTATTTTACCCGAAGTAGGATCAGCAACTGCCACATTCTCTGTTGGTTTTGTAGTAATGATTTTCTCAACAGGATCTGCCTTTGTTCTTACTTTAACATTTACTTTCTCAGTGGTTGTAATTCTCAAATTTCTTCCTTTAGAAACATTGTTGCTTCGCAAACGATTCCATTTTTTTATATCATTCGATGAAACACCAAACTTAATTGCAATTTCTGCCAGATTATCTCCTCTTTTTACTTTGTATGATTTTGTTCTGGTTACCCATTTGCTTTCAGTTGTGTAATTATATGTTGTAGTATCTTTTACTTTCGCAACTTGTAAAATTGGTTTTTCACGAAGGTTCGCCTCATAATTAGCAAAGAAATATATTTTATCTTCATTAGATGCAAAAACTGCAGATTTGTCTTTTGGTAAGCGAATGTAGTTCTTTTGACGTGCAACGAATGGTACTACATTTAGTTTGTACGATGGATTGAGAAACTGCAATTCTGATACAGGTATGTCGATTAATCTTGAAATTTGGTCAAACGAAAGTTGATTTTTTACTCTTAAAGTGTCTGTTGCAAAAAACTTTACTGGTGCTTTTTGAGGATTGATTCCATGCTCTTTGTGGTATTCGAAAATATACATTGTAGCTAAAAACATTGGCAAATAACCTGCTGTTTCTCTTGGAAGATTTTTTCTAATGTTCCAATAGTTTTTCAAACCACCAGAACGACGAATCGCTTTGGTTACGTTTCCTGGCCCACAATTATAAGAGGCTAAAACTAAATCCCAGTCATTAAAGATGGTATACATTCCTGAAAGGTATTTACATGCAGCCTCTGTTGCTTTTATAGGATCCATTCTTTCGTCTACATAAGAATCGATATCTAGTTTATATTGCAATCCTGTTCCGTACATAAATTGCCATAAACCAAGTGCGCCTACACGTGATTTTGCTTTTGGATTTAATGCAGATTCAACAATTGCAAGATACTTTACTTCAATAGGAATATTATATTTAGCAAGCGATTCTTCAAATAAAGGAAAGTAATATTCTGCAATTCCCATCAAACGCTCATAAGATTTTTTTCTTCCTTTCAGCAATGATTTAATTACATTTTCTAACCCAATATTATATTCAATGTTAAAAGGAGATTTTGCATCCAACAACTTTAAACGCTCTTTCAAAACGTCTGTTGGTAAATCATAAACCACAGATTCATCGGGATTGAAATTTTCAATATCTTTGAATTGCATGTCAGAAAGATCAACATTAGATAATTCTTTCATCCAAAGATTGTCCAACGAAGCAATTTCTTTGTGACTCACAAATGTTTTTTTGATGGAATCTAAAACTGAAATCTTTGGCAAATTTTTGATAGAATCTAAAATTGCTTGCTGTGGATTTGGTTTAATTGAAACAATAGTATCTGTTTCCATTTGAGCGGAAAGCGAAAATGAAACAAATAACGAGAAGGTATATAAAATGTTTTTGATGTTCATAACGGTTGTAATAAAATTGTAATTTTTACAAAACTAAACCGTAATAACTAAAAGTTTGTTTAAATATTGTTAAAAATGCAATATTTATGACAAAATTGCCTCAATTCCTGGCAAAACTCTTCCTTCAAGCATTTCTAACATTGCTCCACCACCAGTTGAAACATAACTCATTTTGTCTTCAAATCCAAACTGTTTTACTGCAGCAACAGAATCTCCACCACCAACAAGTGAGAATGCACCATTTTTTGTCGCTTCAGAAATGAAGTTACCAAGTTGAATTGTACCATTTGCAAAACTGGACATTTCGAAAACACCAAGTGGTCCATTCCAAAGTATGGTTTTAGACTCAAGAATCACTTTTTCAAAATTTTCTAATGATTTTGGTCCGGCATCTAAACCTTGCCAACCTTCTTGAATTTGTGAAACATCGATGATTTGAGTTTTTGCATCGTTCGAAAAATTGTCGGCCGCAACTACATCAACTGGAATATATATTTGAACATTTTTTTCTTTTGCTAGTCGCAAAATTTCTAATGCAAGTTCTTGTTTATCGTCTTCACAAATTGAATTTCCAATTTTTCCGCCAAGTGCTTTCACAAAAGTAAACGTCATTCCACCACCAATAATCATGTGATCTACTTTGTCAAGAATGTTTTCAATAACTGTGATTTTTGATGAAACTTTGCTTCCACCAAGAATAGCTGTTACAGGTTTTTTAGAGTCTTTTAGAACTTTATTCAAACTTTCTATTTCTTTTGCCATTAACAATCCGAAACATTTTGAATTCGGAAAAAATTGTGCAATAATAGTGGTTGATGCATGTGCTCTGTGTGCTGTTCCAAAAGCGTCATTTACATAAATATCTCCAAGATGAGATAATTGTTTTGCAAAATCAACATTTCCAGATTCTTCTTCTTCATAAAAACGAAGATTTTCTAACAAAAGAACTTGTCCAGATTTTAAATTATCTGATGCTTTTTTTGCAATTTCTCCAACACAATTTTCTGCAAACTGAACTTCAATTCCAAGAATTTTAGATGTAGTTTCGAGAATATGCTTTAGAGAATATTTAGATTCCACTCCATTTGGTCTTCCTAAATGAGACATTAAAATCACACTTCCGCCATCTGCAAGAATTTTATCAATTGTAGGTTTTGCTGCTTCAATTCTTGTTGAATCCGTTACCTGATAATTGTCGTCTAAAGGAACATTAAAGTCAACTCTAATAATCGCTTTTTTATTCTTAAACACAAATTCGTTAATTGTTTTCATAAAAATAATTAGATTCTAAATATTATTGTTCTCTTCCCAGATACTGAGTACATGGACAGTTGCTAATTCCTTGGAAGAAGTCGAGTCCTAGTGTTATAACATG
>JANPDC010000049.1:0-7306 GCA_031431275.1 Bacteroidota bacterium | reverse complement strand
GTACTGGTTTGATCTTGGTTTGAGAAGAAAGAGGATAATATCATTTATTTGATGGCAGAAATGCGACAAGAAACCGATTATGTAAAACATCATATTCAAAAAATAGTGGCATTTTTTTTATCGATGCGAAATTTTGCAAGTGATCTAAAATCTAAAAACCATAGCGTTGATTATTTTTATATTAATGATGACAAAAATCCTCAGAATCTTGAAAAATTAATTAATCAAAGTATTGAAAAACATCAAATCGAAAAATTTGAGTATCAATTGCCAGATGAATATCGCTTAGACGAACAGTTGAAAAGCATTTGTACTAATTTAAAAATTGAATCAGAAGCATTTGATTCAGAGCATTTTTACACCACTCGATACGAACTTTCAACATTTTTTGAAGGTAAAAAGTTGCTTTTGATGGAGAATTTCTACCGAATGATGCGAAAAAAACACGAAGTCATGATGGTTGGGTCAACCCCAGAAGGTAATCAGTGGAATTTTGATCACGACAATCGAAAAAAATATACAGGTCAAGTTCCAATTCCAAAAGAAAAAAACTTTGATAAAAATATTTCGGAAATTATATCAGAAATCGAAAAAGCGGGAATCAAAACTTTTGGAAATATAGAAAGTAACAAGTTTGTTTGGCCAACAAACAGAGTTGAGTGTCTTGAAGTTTTAGATTATTTTTGCACTAATTTATTGAAACATTTCGGTGATTATGAAGATG
The DNA here is from genome assembly GCA_031431275.1 of Bacteroidota bacterium. Lineage (GTDB taxonomy): Bacteria > Bacteroidota > Bacteroidia > Flavobacteriales > Flavobacteriaceae > Flavobacterium. Next base: position 6,582 of record JANPDC010000049.1, on the reverse strand, counting down.
CTATGCATACAGATGAAAAATTTCTTTTTCACTCGAGGTTGTCATTTGCAATGAACTCGAAAATGCTTTCACCATCTGAGGTAGTAAATACGGTTGTAGACTTTTATCATAAAAATGAAGATGATATTTCTATTTCTCAAGTCGAAGGTTTTGTAAGGCAAATACTAGGTTGGCGCGAATATATTCGTGGAATCTATTGGAAAGAAATGCCAGATTATGCCCAGAAGAATCATTTGCAGAATAACAACAAACTACCCAATTTTTTCTGGACTGGAAAAACAAAAATGAATTGTCTAGAAAAAGCAATTAATCAAAGTTTAGACGATGCTTATGCGCATCACATACAAAGGTTAATGGTTATTGGAAATTTTACATTATTAACTCAAATTCATCCAGATGAGGTCGACGCTTGGTATTTAGGTGTGTATATTGATGCAATCGAATGGGTTGAAATGCCCAACACTCGTGGAATGAGTCAGTATGCTGATGGTGGTATAATTGCAACAAAACCATACGTTTCATCAGGTAGTTATATCAACAAAATGAGTAACAATTGCTCAAAATGCCACTATAACGTAAAAGAAAAATTTGGAGAAAAAGCCTGTCCATTCAACACCTTATATTGGAACTTTTTAGACGAAAAGAAAGAGTATTTTAAATCAAACCAACGAATGGGAATGATGATGAATATGCTAGCCAAAATGAACCCCGAAGAGTTATATAAAATCAAAGTCAAGGCAAATGAAATTATAGAAAATTTAGATGATTATTAATTTTCATCATAAGGTATTTTAACCCCTTTTGCTGAATCCAATACATAAGAAATTAGCCAAGCAACTTGACCGTTTTTAGTGTAAAAAAATCTTTTCGTTTCCAAATTTCCAATATTCTCTAATGAAGAAATCAACAAAGTATTTGCTGCAATAAGTTGTCTTTGATTATAAGTATCTAAAACGGTTTTAATGTTACTATCCGTTTCTGACATTTCAACAAATTTTTTGAAACTATTTTGCAAAAAAGCATGGTATTCTTTTAAATCATTTAAAGTAAATTCATTATAATCTTCATTTACTGTTTTGAGATTCATCATGCAATACGCCCAAGGAGCACCTCCTGCAAGATAAATCAAATTTTTTGTTTTGGAAGATTCGTGCTGATTAAACATATTAACGACTTTTGCATCTAAAGAAGGAATATATTTGAAAATTTCTTCATTATAAGATTCTAAATCTTTTTTACCTATCGTTTTTTGCTCTAAAATTTCATTAAACGAAATGGTACCAAAGTTTAAACTTATAGGTTTAAACACAATATTATTATTTTTAGCATCCTCAACATATCCACCTTTTATACTAGTTCCTCCAAAGTCTAAGATCAATGAATTCATATAATTTTCTTGTGGAACGCAACCTCTGAGTAAAAATATAGATTCAGTTTTAGAAGAAACAACTGTAACTTTTTTCATTGTTGATTCAATTACTTTATCTATAAGATTTTCTAAATTTTTGGCTTTACTAATTCCAGAGGAAGAAACAATATAAATATTACCGATGCTTACTTTAAACTCTTTTTGTAATCTTTCAAAATCTTTTGAAATTACTTTCACAGCTTCGTCAATTTTTTCAGAATTCAGATTTTCTTTTACCCCTAAATTTTTTGCAAGTCCAATATTAGTAGTCCAGAAGTCAACCATTTGATAGGTTTCTTGATTTACATTTTTTATTTTAATAACAGATGTTTTTATACCTTGACTTCCAATTTCAATTCCACCATACAAATCTTGCGAAAAGGAATTTATTGAACTAAAAAAAAGTATAAAAAGAAAAATAATTTTAAGAAACCTCATGATATTATAATTTAGTAAATTGCTTTTGCTCCCTTGGCAGTCTCTGCTACATAGGACAATAACCATGCTATTTGTCCTTGTTTGACAAAAAAGATTTTTTTCTCTTCGATTCCACCTAAATTTTCTAAACATCCGATTAAAATTGCATTAGCAGAAATTAAATATTTTTGTGAATATGTTTTTAAAACTTTTGCAGCCTCGGCATCTTTTTGGGCGAAATCGACAAATCTGGAAAAATTATTTTTCAAAACGGCATCATAATATTTAACATCTTCAAAAGTAAATGGAGCAAAATTATCAGTTATACCCAAATCATTCATTAAGGAATAGAAAGCCCAAACGGCTCCGCCAGATATATAAATGTTTTTTTTAGACTTAGACTCTAATCGTTCATCATACATTTTGTTAATTTCAGCGTCAAGTTGCTTGTTATATTCAAACAATTTATCGCAAAATTCTACAATATCGGTTTGATTTTTTAGTTTTTTATTTAATTTTTCAGTTAAAGTAATAGTCCCTAAATTCATATTTAATGGAAAGAAAACATTGGTTTCACTGTTGAAATTTTCAACATATCCACCTTTAGTGTTTCCTCCTCCAATATCTAAAATCATTGAATTTTCGAATTTTTTTTGAGCAATTGTACCTTTAAATAACAATTTACCTTCGAGTCTTGAGGTGATTACATCTAACTGTTTTTTAGTTAGTTTAAGTATTTCGTTGACCAAGGCATCTGTATTTTTTGCCATTCCAACTCCAGAAGAAGCTACAATAAAAATGTTTTCTGGAAGAATTTTGTGAACAGTCAAAAGCTTTTGATAATCATCATTAACTAACTTTCCAGCAGCTAAAATGTCTTCTTGTGCTAAATTACCATCAATCGAAATACCTTTGGCGATACCAATATTATCTGTCCAGAATTCTTTGAGTGTAAAAAGATTTTTTTTAGCATTTTCAACATCTAGTACTGTAACTTTTACACCTTTACTTCCAATTTCAATACCACCAAATAAAGTGTTAGAAAAGGAATTTTGAAATAAAAAAATTGATATGAATAGTAAAAAGCTTCTGAGGTAAAGTTTTTTCATTTGTTTTTAATTGTAATTATTTATTATATTTTATTATTAAAAATCTTACTTTTTATTGTGCAAAGTTATTATTTTTTTTCAGATATATTACAAATAGTGAGCCAAAATCTGTCAAATTCTAGTAAAATCGATAAAAATCATTTATCATCGATTAAATACAATTTTTGTCGCATTTTTTTGAATTTCAACCTTATTCATTTTCATTTTTCGGAACTTTCCATTAACAAAAAGCTCAACTTGGTCGTTGTAATGTTTACTAAATGGGTTTCCAGAATTTCCTGTTGGTAGAATACTCAAACTGTTTTCTACATCAGAAAAATCAATAATTCTTCGAGTTGATGGTCCGCCTTTGACAGTATTAATTTCGGCATCAGAGTAAGTAAACATATTGTTATTGATAACTTCGTTAGATCCTGAAATGTCAAATACTCCAATTCCGAAAATGGGTTTTAATATCGCTACGCTTGCTAGCGGATGTTTTACTTCGAGTTTGTGAACATGGTTCCAAGTCCAAGAATTTATATCTTTTCCTAACTCTTTTCCTAAACTTGAAATGGTTTGCTTGAATGATAGATTAAAAATTTCTTGTCTATTTTCGACCTTATTTTTAGTTAATAAATTATCCCACCAAGGCGAATTTTCAATTTTCGATTGGTTGCCAATTATCTGTTTTACAATATGTGTTTTTAATAATTGATTGAATGAAATTTCGCCTAATTCGTCTTCGAAAGTATTTTTTAGGTAAAAATAAATCCATTTGTTGTAAATCGTCGGTGCAATATCTTTTAGATCACTGCTTCCGTTCCAAGATTCTAAAATTTTAATAGCCTGATTTTCATTTGCCGAAAGGCTTTTTTTATCTAAAAAAGATATGAAATTTTTACAAATGCTTGTTGCTGTTGACGAAACATTATCAGTAATCATTTCGGCTGCCGATGTTTTATCCCAATTTGATTTTGAGTTTAACAAATTTTCAATTCTGTTGGCACGATCTTCTGGAAGATAATATCCAGGATAATTATATCCATTTATGGATTCGGGCATGTTGTTCGAGGAATAAACATAACCGTTTTTTGGATTGATAGATTTTGGATTTTCCGCTGCTTCAAAAAAAGTTTTTTTATCGTCAATTCCATTCGTACCATTTAAAATAAAATTCGGATTTACGCCCTTTTCCATTTTATATAATTTTCCAGTGGTAAACCAAGCAACATTATTTTTAGCATCGCCGTACATGATATTCAATCCTGGAGCAACAATTGTAGCAACTGATTTTTCGAATTCAGAAATATCTTTTGCATGAGATAATCCATAAACGGCATCGAGAATTTTGATGGGTTGCTGTGTGAATATCCACGAAAGTGAGACTGGTTTTTTAGTTTTGAAATCTGCAATTAAATCATTGATTATTGGACCATGTTGTGTATCTTTTAAGTCAATAACTACAGTTGTTGAATCTTTAACCCTGATAGATTTAGTTCTTGTTTTATAATCTAAAAATCCTGTTGAAGTCTTATATTGATTCGGATTGTTTGGATTGGTTTGTTCTTGAAACAAATCGCAATCATCATTTTCGAACATGGTCATTCCATAGGCATAATTGCGATTATGACCTAATAATGGAAATGGTGTTCCGGCAACATAATAGCCATAAATTTCGTAATCTGGACAAGAAATGTGTGCTTCGAACCATGTTCCTGGTTGCGAAAATTCAATGTGTGGATCGTTGGCAAAAAGTACTTTTCCTGATTTTGTTTTATTTTCACCAATGACCCAAGAGTTACTGCCAATGAATGGTGCTACGGGCGATTTCTCCATCAATTCGGTTACTGATTTTGAAATTTCTATAAATTGCTCAGATTGTTCTTTTGTGATTTTTAATCGCGTTGGATTGTATTCATAATTTACACCTAAATCTTTTAAGTATTTTTCGCCTAATTGATTGCGAATATCTGTCAATAACGGGTCGGTTTTTTGAGCCATCGCAAAACTAAAAGCCATGAATCCGAAAGTATTGTAAACATCTTTTAAGGTGAATTTTTGTTTTTCGATTCCAAGTATTGAAAACTCAATTGGCGTTTTTCCGTTTTCGAGATATTGGTTCAAACCATCTAAATAGGCCATTGACATTTTGTATGCCTCACTATTTTTATCCATTTCGGCAACTGCTTTTTGTGAGGCTTCATCGATTCCTAAACCTGAGAAGAACAAGTCATTTTTTAAGGCTCTTGTTCCAAAAATTTCTGATAATCGCCCAGGTGCAATTCGTCTTAATAATTCCATTTGCCACAAGCGATCTTGTGCGTGAACGTATCCTAACGCCACCATAGCATCATGCTGATTTTCGGCATAAATATGTGGAATTCCATATTCGTCAAAATAAACATTGGTGGTTTTGGAAATGTTTTTGAGTTTCAATTCGCCCTCGTAAGTTGGTTTTTGATATTGCGAATAAGCAAAAAATGTAATTGCTAGAATTACAATTAATGAAATTAATATTAGGAATACTTTTTTGAGGATTTTCAATTTGAAATTATTTTTTATACTCAACAATCCAACTTTTAGTTATTTCTAAAACATCACTAAAAGTTACACTATCGATTTTATTAGGATTGTAACCGTCATTCTCTAAAGTTTTATTATAGTCAAATGCAAATTCTTTATATTGTAGAAAAATCTCTTTGTAGTTTGGGATGTCTGGCTTAAATGTTTTAAACCAATCTCTAACAGATTGTATTATTTTCTCTTGATCATTGTTATGAGATTTTATATCATTTCCTGAAATATCTGAAATGACACTTTGATATCTAAATCTATCTTTGTCAAGAATTAAAAATTTTTTTTCAGAATATTTTTTCTCATTGGAAAGCTTTAATCCAAAATCAATTCCACATTCAAAAGGCATATTAAATCGAGGTAATCCTGTACGTTTAGAAATTTCCATTCTGGATAAATCGTGAATAGAATATTTAGAGACTATCATTAAGTTTTTGATTGTATCTAATCTAATTTGTCCACTATCTGAAGTTTCAGAAATTTTGGGATCTAAACCAATGTAAATAACTGTAAAAAGTAAACATTTTAGTAATGGGAAATATTCATTGTCAAATGGACAATTTATGAAAACATTATTTTCGTTTATCATTAATTCACAGAAGTTACTTTTTCAAGAATTTTACCGTTTTTTGAATGAATGATAATGGAACTCACGGATTTAAAATTGGAAACCGTCGATAAAGCACTTTTTCTAGAAGCTCGAAGATAAGTGGCTCTTTTAAAACCTTCTTTTTTTACAGCCCAGCCACTGTTAGTTTCAATGATATGGATTCTGTTGTGAGTTGTTTCGGCTTCTATAGCGATTTGTGCTAGTAAATGAAATTTTGTACCTTTTGCTTTCATGAAGGAAATTATTTATTGCTAAATTAATTATTTTATTTTTAATTTCATTAAAAAATCAAATTTTTCTAAAAAACAATTTTATTTCCAACATCCAAACCATTATTTTTTGCCAACATGCCACACATGTGAAACAGCATTCGTGCTCCAACATTTCCATCCCAATCATTGTCTCCAGGTGCTACTTCAACTAAATCGAAACCAATAATTTCTTTTCCAGAATTAGCAAGTTTACTCAACAAATAGGTTGCT
>JANPDC010000048.1:0-3751 GCA_031431275.1 Bacteroidota bacterium | reverse complement strand
CTCCCAAGTTGTATGAAAAGGAATGTGAACCGCATAACCGCCAATTCCCAAAACAGGCAAAACATCACTTTTTAAAGAATTTCCTATCATAAAAAACTCATCAGCATTTATTTCTAAACGCGTTAATAATTTCTGATAATTAATTTCCTGCTTGTCGGCCATGACTTCAATATGATGAAAATAATGTCCCAAACCCGAACGATGCAACTTGCTTTGTTGGTCTTTTAAATCTCCTTTTGTAGCTACAATAAGCTTGTATTTTCCGCTTAAAGTTTCTAAAGTTTCTTCAACACCGTCTAACAATTCGATTGGTTTTTGTAATAATTCTTTTCCAAGATCTATTATTTTTTCGATAATTTCTATCGAAATAGTATTGTTAGAGATTTTCATTGCTGCTTCAATCATCGACAGTATATAGCCTTTTATTCCGTAACCGTACAAATCTAAATTTTCGATTTCTACTCTAAACAATTCTTGTGATAATCCTTGATGTGACAAATAATCTTCCATCAGAGCACAGAATTTATGATCCGTTTCCTGAAAATACGGTTCATTGACGAATAAGGTGTCGTCGGCATCGAAAGCGATTACTTTTAGGTTCATGGTATTGTTTGTTTTAACCCTCTCAGGGTTTGGAACCCTAAGAGGGTTTTATATTTTAATTTATCCCTTCTCCATTACCAACTCCAGTAACATCAGGATTTACAAAAGCTAATTTTCCGTCAGGTAAATTGGTCATTAAAATCATACCTTGACTATCAACACCTCGCAAATTTCTAGGTGCTAAATTCACTAAAACCGTAACTCGTTTCCCAATGACTTCTTCAGGCGAAAAATGTTCCGCAATTCCAGAAACAATAGTTCGAATATCAATTCCAGTGTCGACTTTCAAAATCAAAAGTTTATTGGCTTTTGGCATTTTCTCCGCTTCAAGAATCGTTCCCGTTCTGATATCCATTTTGGCAAAATCCTCAAATTGAATTAATTCTTTTTGAGGTTCAACTACTTTGTTTTCCATTTTGTTCGCGGTTTTTGTCGCTTCCAATTTGTCAATTTGTTTTTGAATTTCCGCATCTTCAATTTGCGCAAATAATATTTCTGCAGCACCAATTTTATGTCTAGAAATTAATAAATCTGAATCGGTTGTCACATCATTCCAAGTTAATTCGGTTTCCAAATTTAAAATAGTATTTAGTTTTCCTGCTGTAAAAGGCAAAAAAGGTTCGCATAAAACTCGTAAGGCAGTTGCAATTTGCAACGCCACATACATTTGTGTTTTCACCCGTTCAGGATCAGTTTTTACCATTTTCCATGGCTCTTCGTCAGCGAGATATTTATTTCCCAATCGCGCAACATTCATCAATTCGCCTTGCGCTTCACGAAAACGATACCTTTCAATAGAACTCGAAATCACCGCTGGGTAGGCCTTCAATTCTGCTAATGTTTGTTCGTCAACTTCAGAAAACTCATTCGGAATAGGAACAATTCCATCATAATATTTATTGGTCAAAACCACAACACGATTTATGAAATTTCCAAAAATTGCTGCCAACTCGTTATTATTTCTTGCTTGAAAATCTTTCCATGTAAAGTCATTATCTTTAGTTTCTGGTGCATTCGATGTCAATGCATAACGAAGCGAATCTTGCTTGTCAGGAAAATCTTCAAGATATTCGTGTAACCAAACCGCCCAATTTTTAGAAGTGGATAATTTGTTACCTTCCAAGTTCAAGAATTCATTTGCAGGAACATTGTCTGGCAGAATATAACTTCCTTCAGCTTTCAACATCGCTGGAAAAATAATACAATGAAACACAATATTGTCTTTTCCTATAAAATGAATCAGTTTGGTATCTTCTTTTTTCCAATAATCTTCCCAGTTTTTACCTTCGCGAGCTGCCCATTCTTTGGTTGCAGAAATATATCCAATTGGCGCATCAAACCAAACGTATAGTTTTTTTCCTTCGGCTCCAGCCACAGGAACATCAATTCCCCAATCGAGATCTCGAGTTACTGCACGAGGTTTTAAACCATCGTCCAACCACGATTTCACTTGGCCTATCACATTAGTTTTCCAGTCTTTTGCATGTCCAACCAAAATCCATTCTTTCAAGAAATCTTGATAGCGATCCAAAGGCAAAAACCAGTGTTTCGTCGATTTCATGATTGGCGTTTCTCCTGTAATGGTCGATTTAGGATTAATTAAATCAGTCGCATTCAATGTCGATCCACATTTTTCGCATTGGTCGCCATAGGCTTCTTCGTCTCCACATTTCGGGCAAGTTCCCACCACAAAACGATCGGCCAAAAACTGATTGGCTTTGGCGTCATACAATTGTTCGGTAACTTCTTCAATAAAATCACCATTATCGTATAATTTTTTAAAAAATTCAGAGGCCGTTTCATGATGAATTTTAGCCGATGTTCGAGAATAATTATCAAACGAAATTCCAAAATCGAGGAATGATTTTCTAATAATTCCATCATATTTATCAATGACTTCTTGTGGCGAAATACCTTCTTTTTTGGCTTTCATGGAAATGGCAACACCATGCTCATCACTTCCGCACATAAAAGCAACATCTTTTCCTTGTAGTCGTAAATAGCGTGCGTATATGTCTGAAGGCACATAAACACCAGCCAAATGTCCAATGTGAATTGGGCCGTTAGTGTATGGCAATGCGGCAGTAATTGTATATCGTTGTGGATTTTGGATCATATCATATTTAAAATTAAAATTACGAATTAAAAAATATAATTCGTTGTAACAAAACGAGTGCAAAAATAGGCATTTTTTGAAGCATTTTCCCGCTATCATTCCAAAAATTTTTGTGCGAAGAAAAATCGCTTAAAAATGTTTTTCCCTTCTATCGGGGCTAGGCATTCTGTTTCAATTCAAGAATTTTTATATATTTGTGAAAATCATTTCAAAGATGAAAAAATCAATTACGGTTTTATTTATATTATTTTCAATACACATCCAATCACAAATCAAAATGATAACTCCACCATTTCTAAAAAAAGGCGATACAGTCGCAATTGTTGCCACCGCAAGAAAAAACATAGATGACAATCTCAAATTTGCTACAGATTTACTCAACAGTTGGGGATTGAATGTAAAAATTGGCTCTACCATTGGGCTTGACCTCAACCAATTAGCAGGAACAGATGAGCAACGTGCCAAAGATTTCCAAGATCAAATGGACAATCAAAACATCAAAGCCATTTGGTGTGTTCGTGGCGGCTATGGGACAGTTCGAATGATTGATTTATTAGATTTCACAAAATTCAAACAACATCCAAAATGGATAATTGGCTTTAGTGACGTGACAGTTTTGCACAATCATCTCAACACTATGGGTTTCAAATCCATTCATGCCATTATGCCTGTGAGTTCAAAAGCATCTGAAGACGCAAAAGAAACATTACGTATTTCTATGTTTGGAGAAAAACTTTCTTACGTAATTGATTCACATCCAATGAATCGAGTAGGAAAAGCATCGGGTGAATTGGTTGGCGGAAATTTATCTATTTTGTACAGTTTATTAGGATCAAAATCTGCCATAAATTGTGATGATAAAATCATTTTTATGGAAGATCTAGATGAATATTTGTATCATATTGATCGAATGATGATTAATTTGCAACGCAACGGTTGTTTAGAGAGCATTAAAGGAATTGTGGTTGGTGCTATGACAAAAATGAAAGATAACGACATTCCTTGGGGGAAAGATGCACTACAAATTATTGA
>JANPDC010000047.1:0-14722 GCA_031431275.1 Bacteroidota bacterium | reverse complement strand
AGCAACCTATTTGTTGAGTAAACTTGCTAATTCTGGAAAAGAAATTATTGGTTTCGATTTAGTTGAAGTAGCACCTGGAGACAATGATTGGGATGGAAATGTTGGAGCACGAATGCTGTTTCACATGTGTGGCATGTTGGCTAAAAATAATGGTTTGAATGTTGGAAATAAAATTGTTTTTTAGTTTTAGTTAGTGAACTCATTTTTTAAAACCTTTAAAAATATGTAAGCAATTTTGTCATTTAATGCTTTGTTTTAAGTTAAAATATAAGTTTTAAGTCTATGAAGTGGTTTAACCTTTTTTTAATTTAAGGCATCATTTTTAATTTTAGTGGACCAAGTTTTTCATCATAATAATTTTTATTTCCTAAATTAACATGAATTCCAAATGTACTTCCTTTAAAGTTATTCGAATTGTAAGGAAAACAATAACCCCATTTTAGCTTTATCGCATTTTGTATGTTTAATCCAATGCTAGGATTAAAAGACTTATTAGTAAAAGATAATTCTGTCATTAACAAAAGTAAACAGGCGTTAATGTGAATCTCTGGATTTATTTCCTTTTTCCTTTCAGCATCTTCAGAAATAAACATTCCAAAACCAATATTTTTAAAGTCATAAGGTCTGTCAAAAAAATTTCGATTTTCGATATAACGATATTGATTCAAAATTTTACTTTCAATTCTATTATCAAATCCAATATAAACTTTAGTATTCTCGAATTTTGTATAACCTATTTGCAAAGATGATGTGTCAAAAAAATGGCTGAAAAAATTTTCTTTTTTTAATTTTTCACCTTTTGTATAAATCGCTTCTTTTTTGGATTCATAATATAAAAAATCTCCAAAGTTAATATTCATAGCAAAAGTGTTTCCTTTAAAATCATTTGAATTGAATGGAATATTATAACCCCATTTTAGCTTTAAAGAATTATAAATATTTAAACCAACACTAGGATTAAAAGATTTATTAGTAAAAGAAAGTTCGGTCATAACATAAGCCAAATCAGTATTGAGATGAATTTCTGGATTAATTTCGAGTTTGTTTTGATTGTGAGATATAAAAGCACCAAAACCTAAATTTGTAAAAGTTTTCGTAAAAGTTTTCAAAATGTATTTGTCAAAACCTAAGTAGATTTTTGTATTATCTGATTTTAAATATCCTATTTGAAGTGCTGTATCGCTAAAAAAGTTACTAGAATTCTTTTCTTCTTGCGCATTAGCGTTAAAAATAAATGCAAATATTAGAACTAAAATTAATGTTTTCATAGTTTATTGTTCTCAAAGATTATGGCAAATAATTGCCAGGAATTTCATTAGGATTGTATGGTTTGGTTGTTCCAATTCTATATGCCATATAAATTGAACCTAAAGACGGAATCAATAAAATGGCAACATTTAAGTATAATTTAAAATAAAGTAAAACGATTGATACTAAAACTCCAATAATACCAAATGTTACTAATAAAGAATAATTGTTAGAGTTGCCTTGTGTAAACTCGATTTTTTCATTCAAATTATTATCTTTCAAATTATCATGTAGTAATAAAACCCAATCGAAATATTGGTCTGATTGATTATCGTAACTTCCTTTTAATACTGATAAATTTCTTAAATTTATTGGTTCGCTATTTCTAAAATCAATCTTAGTAGCGTAATGATTCCGACTCACAAACGATAGATTTATCTCTAGAATGTCTGTATATTGATAAATATCTACTATAGATTCTTCGTTTTTATTTTGAGTTGTAACGCTCATTTTATTCTGTTCTAATGTTGCCGTAATGGTCACTTTTTTGGGTGATGTGTAAGTGTAAGTCATAAGTTTTACTTTTTTTAATAATATTTAATTTCTCGAGTGGTTGTATTTGTTACTTTACTATCAATATATTCTGTTTTAGAAATCCAGTTTTTTTGTTCGTCTAGAATGTATTTGTAGGTTTTTGTGGGCGTATCTAAATAGGTTGGATTTTTTTCGGTATTCTTTAAACGATTCGAACCATTGCTTTCTATTACATCTCCATTTTGGTCATATTTAAAAGATTCAATTCTTGTTTTTAAATTTGTTTTGTTGAAATATTCCTTTTTTATGGCGTTATCTTTTTCGTCAAAAGTTATAGTAATTTTATACAATAAATTTCCGTTATCTTTCAAAATTTTATCATAGGCTGGATCAATTTCTTCGAATACTTTCATTTCAATTTGATTTCCTTTTTGGTCATATTTGTATTTATGCGTATAAAAATGATTGTCGTTTTCACTATCTAAATAACTAATCAATTCATTTTTAGAATTGTATTCAAATTTTTGCTGGTCTATGCCCATTTGTGAATTCATAACAAAATCAATTCTTTTTTTGCTGTCGTAAACGATTTTAACTTTGGTTGAAAAATTATGACAACGATAATCATCTACTTTAGTTTCGTTAATATTACCTAATTCGTCAAATAACTTTATCATAATAAATGTAGTATCGCAATACTCTTGTAAAAAAGTTGGTTCAGAAATTGATGCTACTTTTCCTTTTAAATTTAATTTAAACAAATCGTTGTTAGGTTTTATTTGTGAGAAAACAACGTTTGTAATACAAATGAGTAATAATGTTAGATTTTTCATAGGTTTTTGTAATATTTAATTTTTTGCGTTAATGTTACTGGTGTTTCTCCATCTGTATATGTTGTTAAAGAAATCCAGTTTTTATGTTTGTCAAGAATATATTTGAAGGTTATAGTAGGTTCATCTAAATAGGTTGGTTGACCATTTGGATTTTTATTAATTGCTGAATAATTAAGAACTGAAATATAATTGTTTTCATCATATTCAAAACTTTCTATTTTTTCTAGTAACCCTTCTTTATTAAAATGTTCTTTCTTTATAATATTTCTTTTTTCGTTGTAGGTAAAATGATCCTTGCTTAACAATTTGGTTTCATCAATCTTATCAGTTCCATTATAAGTTTTCATCAAAACTTGATTTCCCATTTCGTCATATTCGTAGGATAATAAATAAACCTTTGAACTATTAGAATTCATTATAGCATTAATCATTTGATTTTTATCGTTGTAAAAAAACTTATCCACTGACTTGGTATCGTTATCACTCTCGTCACTGGCTATTATTTTTTGAGATATAGTTTCTATTAAATTGTTTTTGCTATCATAAATATGTTCATATTTATATTTGTGCTCATTTAGTTTAACTTTCTTATTATAACCGACTATATATTCTGAACTAATTGTATGTCCAAGTTTATTATAAGTTGTTTTGAATGTGTGCATTTTTGGCATTTCAACACCACGAGAAACACCACCGAAAATATTTCTGTATGTAATGTAACTTGAAGATGTAATCGATTTGACCTTACCTTTCAATTTCATTTGAGAAAAAGCGATGTTTGTAATAAAAATGAGTAATAATGTTAGGTTTTTCATAGGTTTTAATAGTATTCGATGGTTCTTTTAAATATAGAATACAATTTTTCATTAAGATACTCTTCTCTTAAAATCCAATTATTGTTATTGTCATATAGAAATTTATTAGTCATATCTGCTGGGTCTTTACTAGGAAATTCGTAATTATTTAATCTTTCTTCTTTAATTTTTTTAGTGATTAAATTATCATCTTTATTATACATCAAAACTTTTTTTCTTCCGCTGACTTTTTCATACTTCATTAAAATGTTTCCACTCTTGTCATATTTATAGTTAAAGATGGTCGTCCATTTGTCAGTATTTTTAAAAACCGAATCTGTTAATTTATAATTATTAGCATTATAGGTACTCTTAATTCTGACTTTTTCGGTTGTAGAAACTACAAGATTTTCTGTTTTATTATTTTTAGTATCATATTTATTGGTTTCTTTTTGAATAATCCTGTTATTAGAAGATTGAATTATTTCGGTGATATAACCTTCTTCATTAAAATTAATTTCAACATCGACGCCAACTTTTTGTTTTATCGATTTCACTTTACCGTTTAGCCCCATTTCCTTTAAATCGCTAGTATTTCGCTTTACTTGCGAGAAAGCAAAGTTTGTAATGCAAATGAGTAGTAGTGTTAGGTTTTTCATTGGTTAGTACAATAAAATATTAAACCTAAAACTACCAATACAATCGCAAACAGTATTAAAAAAAATCCCAAAAGAGCGTTATGAAACCAAAAACCATCTCCGTCTTCTTTAAAATGACTACTGTATAGTGTGGGTTCTATTTTAATGTTTGGACTAAAATTATGTACCCCAACTAAAAACATTTCTATAATTTCATTCTCGTTTTTATAATTTCTATAAAAATCAAACATTTGTTCACTACTAATGGTTTTATTATCACCTTTATAAATTATTGTGTAATCATAGAATTGATCTTCAAGGTCTGAATTTTCGTATCTAGGTCCCCAGAAAACACCGTATCCTTTTCGCGGGCAATTCCGTATTTTTTTGAATATGAAAGATTCTTCAACTTTTCCATCTATTATTTTATGTAAACCCGAATGATTTACTGTAAAACTAATGTCATGTTTTGGCTCATTTAGTTGTTTAGGTGTAATTATGTGAATTAAACATATTATCCCAAGAATCATTTCAATAAAAAGAATAACTTGGTGAAATCCAAATATAAAAACATAGCCAAATAACAGAATAGCAGTTACATAAATTAGTATGATCAAAAGCCGAAATAAGTTGGCTTTAGTTTGTTTATGTTTTCTTGGTATGGATTCTATTGGTTCAAATTGAATTGAATGTATTGATTTTTTCATAGATTTCTCATGAGTTTAAAGTAAAATAAAGTATAACCGAAATCACAAAAACAACAAAAACAACAACTTGTACATACCTTTTTGTCTGTTCTTTGGCATTGTGCTCAAATGTTTGGGTGTCTATAAAATAATAAGCAAACAAGGAAGGATCAATTTCTATATCAGGTCTAAAAGTGCTTACGCCCAATAAAAAGGTTCCCACTAACTTTTTGTGATTTCTATAAACTCCGTTTGTTGCAATATCACCAGTAAAATTATCTGCTGTGCATATGATTTTATTTGACTTATCTATAGAATAAATTACAAAATTTGGGTTTCTGCTTCGTGTAAGTAACAAACCATAGGTTGTGTCTTTGGGTTTTATACCTCCTTTTGGGTTGACCAAATCTTTGTACAATATCGATTTGGTTTCGTTTTTCTTGCCAGTAGTTATTTTATGCAAACCCGTTTCGTCTACCAAAAAGGATATATGTATAGGATAATGATATAGAAATTGCCTTACAACTACAAAACAAATTACTCCTGAAAGTAAAATTAGGAAAACATAAAGCAAACTTAACTCAAAAAAAAGCAACCAATAAACACTCAAAACCAATATTCCAAAAAATGCCAATGCCATGACCAAAACAATACATTTTACAATAAAATTTCTTTTGATTGCTGGTATTGAGGAAATAGATTTGAATTCGGGTAAGTTTGAGTTCATCATGATATAAAATATAAAATTATTACGACTAAACTTAAACTTATCAAAAAGAAGATTAGCAAAAACCGATTTAAAGATGAATTAACTTCGTTTGCTGTTTTTTTATCATATTCAAATGTTTTATTGTCAATAAAAAAATAGTCAAAAACATTTGGATCTATTTTAATATCAGGTCTGTATGTTGTAACTCCAAGCAAAAAGGCTTTTACTAAATCAACTTTATTTTTACAAAACAAAAAAAAAGGAACGATTTTATATTCTTCCTTTTGTTTTTCATCAACAAAATAAGATCTTAGCGAACTTACATCTTCGTGATCAATGGCTAAGTCAATATACAATCCGAAACCGTTCTCTAAACTATTTGTAATATCTTTATATAAAATAGATTCTGTTTTTGTTTGTTTTCTATTGGTGTTTATCTCGTGCAAACCCAACTCATCAATACGGAAACTTACTGTTGTTTTTGGGTAAATAATATAATAAACCGTTAAAATGATGTACCGAAAAACCACTCCTATCAAAAAATAAATTATTCCTTTTTTGATGGTCAAATTGCGAAGTAGTGAAGCCTTAAATGCAGAATCTTCTAGTATATAAACATCATATATCACTAAAACAATTAAATTCAACACAAACGAGAACATAACTGAAATAAATAATTCTTGGAAAAATAGTTTCACACTTGCTGGAATTGAAGTTACAGGTTTGAATGTGGGTAAGGTTGGGTTTGTCATAAATTAATTTTTTAAAAACTCAATTTCTTCTATTTTTGAATTTTTTGGTATTAATTGCAAATTGCCATTACTGTCTTTTTCCCATTTGAAATAGTCTAAATTTGAACCATTATTGAAATCGATACTTTTAAAGCTAGAATCCTGTTTTTTATTTAAATAGTTATAGATTATAGTGTCATTGTATAAATATTTTGATTTCTTATTGGTTTTTAAATCCCAATTTAAAATTCCGAATCGTTGCTTTTTTAGCGTTCTATTTTCGATTTGTAAGGTTTCGATTTTTAAAAAATATTTTAAAGTTTTTATTATTGAGTCCTTAAAGATTGGATTATCTTTATTCTTATTAAAAAAATCTCGTTTTGATTTTAATAGCTTGTTATTAATATCACAGTCGAAATCACCATAAAAATTATCTTCTTCACTATCAAAATACCGATCAAAATCGCCGTAATAAAAAACAATATGGGTGTTATTATCGTTTATGATCAATGAATTTGCTTTTGAACTAAGCTCTATTTCGCTATTTTTTAATGTTTTGAGATTAAGAAATTTCCCGTCAGCATAATTGTATATCATATCCTTATTGTATAAATTATTTATTGGGTAACTATTTTTAAATGATTGATTATTTTCAATAAAAAGAAGTTGAATTTTAACACTATTGTTTACTAGTTTTAAAAGGCAAAATTTATTGCCAAATTCAACAAGAATCCAATTTGGATTAAACCATAACACTTTATAATTTTCTATCTGTTCATTTTTATTCTTAAAAAATTTATTTAAGTTAATTTTTTTATTGTTAACAAAAATTTCATGATGAAAAACACTAATCGTTGGTGAAAATCTTTCTTTTTTTATCGGTACTTTTCTTTCATAGGTATGAATTTCAAATTTGCCTTCTTTAATTATCCGATAATCAGTTTTTAGATTATAAAATAAGACAAGTATAATAGTTATGAATATTACACTTAAACAACCAACGTTCTTACTAATGCATCCTTTTTTTTCTTCCATTTTTAAGTTACATAAATTTCCATTTATCATGATAGCCTTTTGCCCATAATTTAGGCTTAATCTAAGTTTTAAATCCTAAACAAATAAAAAACACAATTAAAAAAAATATTGATACTAGAACGATGTTAACATTCCTTAGTTTTAATAATTTCTTTTTGTTTAGTGAAATTGCTTCTACTATTAAATAAACAAAGTATACGATGGTAATAACTATATTTATAATCATAACCTCCAAATCACTTTCATCCCCTATAATTGATGCTCCATTGTCATTTCTGTAAACCCATAGTAGAAATCCAGTAGAAAAGAATAGAATTAAAAATAAATACCCTATTTTTTTTACAAAGTGTGTTGTTATATCTTGATATTCCATTTTGTGTTGTTTATTGTTATATTGATTTTACATAAATTTCCATTTATCATAATAGCCTTTTTGCCCGAAATTAAGGCTCATGCCAAATGTAAAACCACGAAATCCATTGTTTGTAATAGGAAAATTATATCCTCCTTTCATTTTTAATCCATTAAAAATATTCAATCCCAAACTTGGGTTAATACTTTTGGTTGTAACCGACATTTCGCCAAGAAAAAAATAAGCCCATGAATAATTAACATGCATTTCGGGTGTGAAATCGGTTTTTGATTTTGAATTAAAACTGCCTAAATAAGTTCCAATTCCAAGATTCAAAGTGCCATCTTTTGCATCACCAAATCTGTAATCTAAACCCAAGTAGGCATTGCTGCTTACAAAACTTGCATAACCTATTTGGCTTGCAAATCCGCCATCTTGCGCTTTGGAATTTGTAAAACTAAACAGACAAAAAAAGAATACTATTTTTTTCATGGGTTTACTTTAAACTTCAACAACCACCTTCATAAACCTCTACTTTCAAAAAGCGAATTACTTTTGCACCACTTGAATTTGTTGCTGTAATTTTTAGTAAAATAAATTTTGGTTCTAACAAAACAGGTTTCCCTTTATAAGATAATTTGGAGATTTCATAATCAATTTCGACTAAAGTGTCCTTTAGTTGTAATTTTTGTTTCAATTCTTTTTCACATTTAGTATAATAAGCCTCATCAAATTCAATAAATAAAAATTCTGAATTTCCTATTCTGCTTACTGAATCATAACTCGAATTGCCTTTCCATGCGATACTGCCATTGTCTTGAAAACGAAGTTGCTCAGTCGTACAATAGTTTAAATCGAATTTTAGGCTTTTATCTGGACTTGCTATTTGTATTTTCTTGCCAAACAATCCCCAACCATCGGAATTGTCTTTTAAACTAATGGTGTTTTTGGGTGAGTTTTTTGCAGTTTCATCTATTTCTGATTCAAAACCAGAAATAATTATCGAGAAAATATCAAAATCTACTTTGGTATCAGGCTTTTTTTTAACTTGATCGATTTCATAATTTGGATTTCCTCTTCTAAAAATTATTTTTCCGTCATTTATAACGCCACATTTTAATCCATTGGTTTTAATTTCAACAACTAAATAACCCTCCTTGTTTATATAAAGTTTTCCCACTTTTTTTAAATAACAATCATCACAATCGAGAGGGATTTTGGTATCAGAATAATCATAAGTCAATATCATTTCGTTACCTTGAACATCATATTTCAAAACGGCCACACCCATTGGATAATTTATATGTAATGAAGTTGAATCAATTTCTATATTATCCCAATCGCTATTAGAAATTGCTAGTGGAGACCAAGTTCCTAAAATATCATAACTGGTTGATGTGGCTAAAGTATCTTGTACAATTTTTATTGCTTCTGTATTGTCAGATTTAAGTTCTGTTTTTTCTACATTTTTACAAGAATATAGCATTGTTGTAATTGCGAGAATTAGCAGTAGGTTTTTTATCATTGCTGAAAATTTAAAATAATTAACTAAAAATATTGGTTGCTTTTTGGCAATTTATTTCTAATTCTTGACACAATTCAATAATTCTCTCGATCGAATTTCTATTTACCAAAATCATGTGCATATTATCGTCAAAACTAGTTCCGAATTCAACCAATATCAAATTCGTTTTTTCTGAAATTAATGTAACATCAATCCAGTCAAAAAACTCTTCAACATTCCAAATTTCTTGATGTGGATAAACTGAGAAATCATTTGGTAGTACTTCTTCGATTTGTTCATATAATTCGTCTATTTTATCAGATATGAAATAATCAAGATAATCGGTAGTTAAATTAACAACTGCAAATTCCAAAACATTATCTGTACAATCCAAAACCCATAAATTATCGTCTTCTTCAAGATATTCTTCTGGATTATCGTTTGCGAAATTAAGTTTTACTACAACTTCATTTCTGTCTTTCTCATCAAATTCATACAATAATAAATCAATTAATTCTTTTATTGGATCCATAATATTACTCGAATTTTCTTTTGTTTCAATGCTGTCTTTAAACTTTTTATAAAACTTTATTGCATTTGTAAAAAACCATTTATAAAATTTTCTATCTATCATTCGTTAAAGTTAAAATTAAAAAAATGATGCAAAACTAGAATTCAGCACCATTTCTATTAAACAAACCAACCTAGTTTGTATCAAAAAAACAAAAAAACATTTTAAATAATTAAAAGTTGCTAAAACTCATCTTTACTACTTTTAAGGACTTCATCATTTAACACCAAATTCATATCATTAATAACAGTTGCAACTTTTTCTTTAACTTTTAACCAACGACTGTCTTTCAATTCCCAATTTCCAAGAATAGAACCTTTAATCTTTTGAGGTTTTTCGTTGCATAAATCTCCACCGCCAACATAACCAGTTGTTGATGGATAATAAAAATTTCTATGAAACAGTTCATCAAAAACTACTCTATATTTTTGATCTTTAACATCTATTGTTAATGTGAAACTAACATATTCATCTACAGATGCAGCGGCAAACGCAGGTTTTCTTCCTTCAATTGGAATTGTACCTTTACAAACTATTTTACCTAGATCTTTGTCATCCATCTTGATTGTATTGTTTGCATCACTAAATATTTTTGAAACCCAAACTCTAATTGTTTTATAAAGTTTTGTTTTATTCGAATCAGAACTAAACGTAAAAGTGTATTTACAATCAGTGTTTTGCGCATTTGAATAATTAACATTGAAAACCAAAAAAAGGATTATAATTTTTAGTAAATAATTTTTCATAATGAATAGTTTTTAAAATAAATTATAGAATCTTAGTGTTTGAAATATTCTAAATAAACTATTTTCTAATAAAATTAGTTCCAAGCATTTTTATTTTACCATCAATATTAAATGCTACGCCAGTCGTTGTGCTTTTAACCGAAACAGCATCACTAGGAATATTCATATTTAGTAATAGTTCGTTAACGTCAATAAAAACATTACCCGAAACATTTTTATCTACTGGTTTTGTTTGCTTACTCAGCGAAATGCTTGAATTTGTTTGAGTAGAACCAGCACTCAGTAAGCCAGTAAATTCTCTATTAAATCCACCATCACCAATAATTTTTACAGTCGCATTAACACCACTAGTATTAATTGTGACTTCTGCATTATAAATGTAGCCTAATTTTGTTTGTGGATCATCTGTAACTTGAATGTTACCTGCAAAAGTGCCTAAATTTGAGTTTCCAGAAGGTAAAGTTCCATTGTTTGCTGATGTATCGTCTTTACTACATGACGAAATTGTTACTGAAATTAATATAATCGATAATTTTTTAATAAAAGCTTTCATTTTTTTTTGATTTATGATTAGTATTCAAAATTACAATCTACTTTAAAAATCAACAATAACCCAAATCAATCATTTTGTTATGACTGATTTCAGTCATTTTTAAATCTTTAATGATTTTAATTTCTATTTTTTTGATAGATTTGAATAATCATAATTTTCAAATGAAAAAATATTTAATAATCTTATTGTTTCTCATTTCAATTTCTGGAATTTCTCAGAAAATGCTTTCACTCGACGACGATCAGGTTTATATCGATAGTATAGTTAAAATAACTGTCAATACAAAATCTGATAGTATAAAATGCATTCAAAGTTTTAGGTTATCAAAACTTTTTTTGATGGTTCAAAATCTTGAGAAATCAAAATTCTATTTAGATCGAGGCAATAATTTAATTCAAAAAAATCAGTTCCTGAAAGATGCATCGAGCTATTACAACAACACCAATTTTTTACTAAAAGGCGATTTAGAAGGTTTCGAAAAAAGTTTAATTGTAACTAATAATTTATTAAAAAAGTACAATTACAAAGAAGCCTTTAGATTACGTGCAGTTGTTTTACAAAATTATGGAATCATGTTGCAACAAAAAAGCAACGAGAAAGATGCCATGAAAATTTTAGTAAACGAAGCAATTGAATTGGGTAAAAAAAGCGAAGACAAAGAGGTTTTGTGTGGATTGTACAAAGCAGTTGGTATTATTTTTATAAACAATAATGAACGATTAAAAGCAAAATTTTACTTTGGCGAAGCACAAAAATTAATCGATGCAACCACAAAAAAATCGGCGACATTAATAGAAACCAAAGTAGAAACTTTTATAGTAAATGCAGAAAATTTAATCGAGTTAAAAGAATTCGAAGCTGGCAAAAAGGCACTTGACAAAGCTTTTGCAATTTTAAGTAAACATCCAAATTCTAACATGAATAATACTTATTATTTTGCAGAAAGTGTTTATTATTCTAAACAAAATCTTGATAATATTGCTTTGAAAAGTTGTGAAAAAGGCATTAAAAGTTGCGAGTTTCATCAAGACAAATTAGCCTTGAATCGATTGCTATATGCAAAATATGAATCATTATTCAAGTTAAAAAAATATGATCAAGCTAAAGATATTTTAGAGAATTTACTCAAAAACGGTCAATTTGTTGTCGATAAAAAAAATTATTCGCTAGAATTATCTAAAACTTATAAAAAATTAGGAAACACTAATAAATCATTAGAATTTGCTGAAAAATATATTGTTTTAAATGATAGCCTCAACGATTCTAAATTCAAAAATGAAATTGTTGCACTTGAAGCCAAATTTAATAAAACCGAAAACGAGAAAAAAATTAGCCAATTACTTTCACAAAAAGAAAAATCAGAATTAATAGCCAAAAACAGTCGGTTGAATATGATTTTATTAGGTTTAGTAGTTGCTTTTTTATTAATTAGTATTTTGTTTTTATGGAATTATTATAAAAATCAGAAGCGAATAAATTTGCAAAATGAGCAAAATCTGAAACAAGAATTTTTTACTTTAGAAAGTAAACAAAAGTTGGCCGTTTCAGACGCTTTGATCGAAGGTGAAGAGATTGAACGCAAAAGACTTGCAAGAGATTTACACGATGGTTTGGGAAGTATGCTTTCTGGTTTAAAAATCCTTATTAGTAAATCATTTAATGAAAAATCAAATCCAGACATCAAAATAATTGAAGTCCAACTCGATAATTCAATCAAAGAATTAAGACAAATTGCTCAAAATTTAATGCCAGAATCGCTATTAAAACTTGGATTAGAAGCAGCTTTGCGAGATTTATGCATTAAATTATCTGTTGAAAAAACAACTATAGAATTTCAATTCTATGGGAAATCAAATGAAATTTCCGAAAGTAAACAAATTATTATTTACAGAATTATTCAAGAGCTATTAAATAATGTTTTTAAACACGCCAATGCATCAGAAATATTAGTTTCTTGTAATCTTAATGAAGATATATTTTATCTAACTTTAGAAGATAATGGAATAGGTTTCGATTCTAAAAAAATTAATATTTTTGATGGAATGGGTCTAAAAAATATAAAAAATAGAGTCGAATTCTTGAAAGGAAAACTCGAAATAGATTCACAAACAAACCAAGGAACAGTCTTTAATATTGAGTTGAATATCAATGAGTAAAAAAATAAACATAGCAATTATTGACGATCATCCGATTGTAATTGAAGGTTTTTCTATTCTTCTTGCCGATTCTAATACATTCAAAGTTGTAGCAAGTTTTAATAAAGGTTTAGAAATTCTAGAATATAAATCCATAAATGAAATTGATATTTTATTACTTGATGTTTTTTTGCCAGATATTAATGGTATTGATCTTTGTAAAATCATAAAACAAAAATTTCCCGAAATTATTATTTTGGGAATGAGCAGCCAATCTGAAAGAAGTTTGGTCATGCAATTTATTCAAAATGGTGCTAATGGTTACTTGTTGAAAAGCGCACCTTTATCAGAATTTTATAGTTGTATTGAAAAAGCCATTAATGGCGAAATCGTTTTTAGCAATGAGGTCAAAGAAATTATTAGCAAACCTGATAATTCTGATTTTAAAAAATTGCCGTCGCTAACCAAAAGAGAAAAAGAAATTTTGACTCTAATATCTCAAGGAAAAAGCACCAAAGAAATGGCCGAAAATTTATTCTTAAGTTTTTTGACTGTTCAAAATCATCGAAAAAATATTTTGAATAAACTTGAAGTTAAAAATGTTGTACAGTTGTTGAATGTTGCGAAAAAAAATAGGCTTTTGGAATAATTAATCCCAACTTAAAAAAAATTAAATTGGGATTAATTAGGTTAAATTGTTTTAATTTTTTAATATTTTTTTAGTAAAAACTGCATTTTCTGTCATAATTTTCACTAAATAAGTTCTTTTTGAAACCAAATCTAAATTTAGTTCAATATCGGATAATTTATTATTCTTTTGAGATTTTATAACTCGACCATTCATATCCATAACTATTACATTTTCAATTTTTACACTTTTTGCGTTAACGATTTTAATAAAATCATTGGCTAGATTTGGCAAAATTGAAAATGCATCGGCTGAAATTTCAGTTTTAGAGAAACTTGATAAAGTACTTGTATTAGTCGCTCTTATAACCAAATTATCAAATTGATTTGTAATTGAAGAGTCGTTATTTGGCTGCGGGAAATTAATAAAATCTATTTCGCCAGCGTTTAAGTTTGCACCCGCACCGTTGAAGACAAAGTTAAACGGAATTCCATTTACAATCCCATTATATAAACTTGACCAGTTGTTTTATTAAAACTTGCACCAAATTTATACCAAGTATTAGTTTGTAAAGTAATTGCTTATGAAGGTTTCAACTATTCGCATGCATCAATAATGTATAACGCTTTGCAAATTCCTGAAATTTCAAAAATTGTACAAGTTGGGATTCGAGATTTTTGCAAGCAAGAAGTAGAAGTCGCACAGTCAAACCGAGTAATTGTTCATACTGATTTAGATATGAAAGCCGAAATTTTTTCAGGAATAACATGGAAACAAATTTGTGACAGCATTATAAATGAATTGCCTCAAAAAGTTACTGTTTCGTTTGATATAGATGGCATGCACCAATGGTATTGCCCAAATACTGGTACACCAGTTCCTGATGGATTTTCGTTTGAACAAGCAACCTATTTGTTGAGTAAACTTGCTAATTCTGGAAAAGAAATTATTGGTTTCGATTTAGTTGAAGTAGCACCTGGAGACAATGATTGGGATGGAAATGTTGGAGCACGAATGCTGTTTCA
>JANPDC010000046.1:0-3152 GCA_031431275.1 Bacteroidota bacterium | reverse complement strand
TCGTCCAATTATAGAAGTAATGACCAGCCAAAATTTGGTTACAGTCGCAGAAGGAACTTCATTAGAAGAAGCAGAAGTAATATTACAAGGACATAAAATAGAAAAATTGCCCGTTGTTGATTCAGAATATAAACTAGTTGGATTAATCACCTTTAGAGACATTACCAAACTCACTCAAAAGCCAATCGCAAACAAAGATTCCTTCGGAAGATTGCGAGTAGCGGCAGCAATTGGAGTAACTCCAGACGCAGTTCAAAGAGCCGAGGCATTGGTAAAAGCGGGTGTTGATGCCGTTATAATTGATACTGCTCATGGTCACACACAAGGTGTTGTTGATGTTTTAAAATTAGTAAAATCAAAATTTCCAAATCTAGATGTTATCGTTGGAAATATAGCCACTCCCGAAGCAGCAAAATTTTTAGTTGAGCATGGAGCAGATGGTGTTAAAGTAGGAATTGGACCAGGTTCAATTTGCACCACAAGAATTGTTGCAGGAGTAGGTTTTCCTCAATTTTCAGCAGTTTTAGAAGTCGCAGCAGCATTAAAAGGTACAGGAGTTCCAGTGATTGCAGACGGTGGAATTCGCTATACAGGAGACATCCCGAAAGCCATTGCAGCGGGAGCCGATTGTGTCATGCTAGGTTCATTATTAGCAGGAACCAAAGAATCTCCTGGTGAAACAATTATTTTCGAAGGAAGAAAATTCAAATCCTATCGAGGTATGGGATCTGTCGAAGCCATGCAAGAAGGATCAAAAGATCGTTACTTTCAAGATGTAGAAGACGATGTGAAAAAACTAGTTCCAGAAGGAATTGTAGGTCGAGTTCCATACAAAGGAGAATTGAATGAGAGCATGCAACAATTCATTGGAGGACTTCGCGCAGGAATGGGTTATTGCGGTTCAAAAGACATTCAAACACTTCAAGAAACAGGAAAATTTGTCCGAATTACAGCGAGTGGAATCAATGAAAGTCACCCACATAATGTTACCATTACCAAAGAAGCACCTAATTATTCTAGGTAGATTTTAAAACTTATTATTATGAGAAATATAATTTTATTTTGTTCAATTACTTTTATTTTATTTTCAAAAGGAATTAATGCCCAATGCTACAAAAAAATTTCTGTAAATCAGTGGGTTACATTAGCAATTCAAGTAGATGGCACATTGAGATCCTGGGGTGTGAATTCTAATGGACAACTTGGTGATGGTACAACTACATCACGTAATATTCCAACACAAATTGGAACCTCAAATTTATGGCAGGAAATCAGTGTAAATTATTCACATTCCATTGGTATAAATAATGGTAGATTATTTACATGGGGTAACAACGCTGATGGTCAATTGGGTGATGGAACTTTTACAAATAGATTAGTACCTACTCAAATAGGAACAACATCTAATTGGGCTAAAATTTCTGCTGGGGATAATCATTGCGGAGCAATAAAGCAAGATGGAACCCTTTGGGCTTGGGGCAGTAATAATTCTGGGCAATTAGGGACAGGAAATTTTACTGCTTCAAATGTTCCTTTACAAATTGGGAACGATAATAACTGGGCAAAGGTTGTAACTGGTTTACGAAGATCTATCGCATTAAAAACCGATGGGACACTTTGGGGTTGGGGGCAAAGTACACCAACAGGTCCAACATCTTCAACTAACGCTAATATTCCGTTACAAATAGGAACATCAAATCAATGGAGGGATATTAGTCTCAGTTATGAACATATTTTATTGTTAAAAAACAATAATACACTCTGGGGTTGGGGACAAAATAATTATGGTGCGCTTGGAAATGGAACAACGATTAACTTTTTTACCTCACCAGAACAAATTGGTACAGATACAAATTGGAAAACGGTTACTGCTGGTAGAGATTTTTCGACAGCAACAAAACAAAATGGAACTTTATGGGCATGGGGATTGAATGTTGACAGTCAATTTGGAAATAATTCAACTAACAATTCAACAATACCAGTACAAATTGGAACACAAACTAATTGGCGTGATACTTACTCTTCTTACAATCATACGATAGCACAAAAAACAATTAATGACCAAATTTGGGTTTGGGGTCTTAATGTATTTGGACAATTAGGAAACGGAAACACTAATACTGTTTCTGTTCCGTTAGGACTTGGATCATGCAATACGTTATCTAATACGAATCAAAATTATATAATGAATTCGTTTAGTATATATCCAAATCCTACAAATTCTAAATTATCAATAATCTCTAGTATTGATTTAAAAATTGAATCAATACAAATTATCGATTCTAATGGAAAAGGTATAAAAATTGAATCAGAAAACACTCAAAATATTTCGGTAGAAGATTTATCGATAGGAATTTATTTTATAAAAATACAAACAAATGATTCTATACATATTCAGAAATTTATAAAAATCTAGTTTTACTAAAAAAATTAACTTTCTATAAATTTTGTTTCATTGTAAATAAAAAAATGCTGAATTAAATTAGTCTAAAATTTTGGACTCAATTTAATTCAGCATTTTTTTATTGGCATAAAATTTTTATATGACTTCAATTCAAGAATTGTGTAAACTTTTTCAAGATAAGTCAATCAAAAATTTTCTTCAATAAAATTCATAAAAAAGCCTGCTCCCACAAGCAGGCTAAAAAATAATAAGATTTACAACAAAACAAATTTTATTTATAACAAGAAAATTAAATTATAAATCTTTTTTTAATAGTAAAGTTTCTTTTAACAGAAACTTTACCTCTACATGTATGGCTGTACACATTGCAATACTAACACTATTATTTTAATTGCGCAATTATTCTTGCTTTTATAATTAATATTAACATTTATCATTACTTTTGTAATATATCAAAATATGTTCTTGTAATTTATAATGTAGAATTCAGTTCTATATTCGTTTGGAAACTAGTGATTTTTAGGATTACAAAAATAGATTCTGCCATTTTCTGTTCAGGCTTAGTTTATTTATTAATTTAATTGTATCACTAGATGATAGACATTGATTCACATTTTTTTTATAAAAAAAAATAAATTTAACTAAAAAAACTATACACAATGGCATTAAGTACCAAAACCACCATCGTAATCGATGGCGAAACCATGACCCGATTCTCAGAACTATCCATCAGTCAAAACATCAATTC
>JANPDC010000045.1:0-5968 GCA_031431275.1 Bacteroidota bacterium | reverse complement strand
AAATGTTGGAGATTAGTTGAAATCATTGAAAGAGCTAAGTAATTATGGTACAACAAGAATCAAGATTAAAAGTAGCAGATAACACAGGAGCAAAAGAAGTTTTGACTATTCGTGTTTTAGGAGGAACGAAACGTCGTTATGCCTCTGTTGGAGATAAAATTGTAGTATCAATAAAAGATGCAACACCTAACGGAAACGTTAAGAAAGGTGCCGTATCTACTGCAGTTGTTGTCCGTACCAAAAAAGAAGTGAGAAGAGCTGATGGATCTTATATCAGATTTGATGATAACGCTTGCGTTTTATTAAATGCTGCTGGTGAAATGAGAGGAACTCGTGTTTTTGGTCCGGTTGCTAGAGAACTTCGTGAAAAACAGTTCATGAAAATTGTATCATTAGCACCAGAAGTGCTTTAATTCGTTTAATGATGACAAAGTTAAAAATTAAATCAGGTGACGTAGTTACTGTAATTGCAGGAGACCATAAAGGTAACCAAGGTAAAGTAGTTCGCGTCAATCGTGAAAAAAATAATGCGATTGTTGAAGGTGTAAACATGGTTTCAAAACATACGAAACCAAGTGCAAAAAGCCCTCAAGGAGGAATCGTTAAGAAAGAAGCTCCAGTTCATATTTCAAATTTGGCTTTAATAGATCCAAAATCTAAAAAAGCAACGAAAGTTGGAACAAGGGTAGAAGGAGATAAAAAAGTGAGATTCTCAAAATCATCTAATCAAGTAATATAGTTATGTCATATATTCCTAGACTAAAAGAAGAATATAAGAGCAGAGTGATCTCAGCTCTTAAAGAAGAATTCGGTTACAAAAATGTTATGCAGGTTCCTAAGCTTGAAAAAATTATTGTAAGCCGTGGAGTTGGAGCCGCTGTATCGGATAAAAAATTAGTAGACTACGCTGTAGATGAACTAACTAAAATAACTGGACAAAAAGCTGTAGCTACTATATCTAAAAAAGATGTTGCGTCATTCAAATTAAGAAAAGGAATGCCAATTGGTGCTAAAGTTACTTTGCGTGGTGAAAGAATGTATGAGTTTTTAGACAGACTTATTACTTCAGCTTTACCTCGTGTAAGAGATTTTGGAGGAATTAAAGCAACAGGTTTTGACGGAAGAGGAAACTATAATTTAGGTGTTTTAGAACAAATCATTTTCCCTGAAATTGATATTGATAAAGTGAATAAAATCTCTGGTATGGACATAACATTCGTTACTTCTGCGCCAACAGATAAAGAAGCAAAATCATTATTATCAGAATTGGGTTTACCTTTTAAAAAGAATTAAGATATGGCTAAAGAATCAATGAAAGCCCGTGAGGTTAAGAGAGAAAAAACGGTAGCAAAGTATGCTGAAAAAAGAAAAGCTTTATTAGAAGCTGGTGATTATGAAGGCTTACAAAAATTACCAAAAAATGCTTCACCAGTTCGTTTACACAATCGTTGTAAATTAACAGGTAGACCAAGAGGATATATTCGTCAGTTTGGTATTTCACGTGTAACATTTCGTGAAATGGCTAATAATGGATTAATTCCTGGTGTTAAAAAAGCATCTTGGTAAAAAATAGTAAAATTGTGTTTTTGAATGGTGTTTTACGCCATTCAAGAATGCAAAATTGCTTTTTAACAAAAATTTAACTGAGTAAAGGTTCTGTCGATGAGTATTTTCAGAAAACCATATTCCCAATTATACAAATATGTATACAGATCCAATTGCAGATTATCTTACTAGAGTGAGAAATGCAGTGGCTGCCAATCACAAAGTGGTTGAAATCCCAGCATCGAACATGAAGAAAGAAATCACTAAGATTTTATTCGATCAAGGATATATCTTAAGTTACAAGTTTGAAGAGAACACCGTTCAGGGTTCTATCAAAATCGCTTTGAAATATGATAAAGAGACAAAAGAGTCAGTTATCAAAGATATTCAAAGAATTAGTAAACCAGGTCTACGTAAATACGCTGGTTCATCATCAATCCCAAGAATCCTTAACGGTTTAGGTATTGCAATAGTTTCAACTTCTAAAGGTCTGATGACTGGAAAGCAAGCGAAACAATTGAACGTTGGTGGCGAAGTAGTATGTTACGTATATTAATAATAATACTAGAAAGATGTCAAGAATAGGTAAAAATCCAGTTGTAATCGTTCCAGGTGTAACAGTTTCTGTTGCGGATGGTATCATTACAGTAAAAGGAAAATTAGGTCAACTAACACAGGAATACTCAGATGTTACTGTTACAGTTGAAGACGGTCAAGTATTAGTAGAAAGATCTTCTGACAGTAAAGACCAAAGAGCAAAACATGGTTTGTATAGATCATTAATCAGTAATATGGTTAATGGAGTTGCAACAGGTTTTACTAAAGAGTTAGAACTAGTTGGAGTAGGTTACAGAGCATCAAACCAAGGTCAAAAATTGGATTTAGCTCTTGGATATTCTCACAATATTGTTTTAGAAATTGCTCCAGAAGTAAGTCTAGAAACAATATCTGAAAAAGGAAAGAACCCAATCGTGAAGTTGACTTCATTTGACAAACAACTTCTCGGACAAGTTGCAGCCAAAATCAGAGGTTTCCGTAAACCAGAACCTTACAAAGGAAAAGGTGTTAAATTCGTGGGTGAAGTATTAAGAAGAAAAGCTGGTAAATCCGCTTAAAAAATATAAGATTATGTCATTAACAAAATCTGATAGAAGACAAAGAATTAGATACAGAATTAGAAAAACGATTAGTGGTACAAACACAAATCCTAGACTTTCAGTATTTAGAAGTAATAAAGAAATCTACGCACAACTAATTGATGATGTGAATGGAGTTACTTTATTGGCTTGTTCTTCAAGAGAAAAAGAAGTTAGTTCAAAAGGAACCAATGTTGAAGTTGCTTTAGCAGTTGGAAAATTAATTGCTGAAAAAGCATTGAAATCAGGTATAGAAACAGTTACTTTCGATAGAGGTGGTTATTTATATCATGGTCGTGTGAAATCATTAGCTGAAGGAGCGAGAGCTGCTGGTCTTAAATTTTAATTATTATGTCTAATAGTAAATACAAAAACGTAGAAATAGTTAAACCAAGTGGTCTTGATTTAAAAGATCGTTTAGTGAGTGTTAATCGTGTTACTAAAGTTACAAAGGGTGGTAGAGCATTTGGTTTTTCTGCAATTGTAGTAGTTGGTAATGAAGATGGAGTTGTTGGTCATGGTTTAGGAAAATCTAAAGATGTTTCTGAAGCTATCGCTAAAGCTGTAGAAGATGCTAAAAAGAATTTGGTAAAAATTCCTTTAAACGGTCAATCTGTACCTCACGAACAAAAAGGTAAATTTGGTGGAGCTAGAGTATTCTTAATTCCTGCATCTCATGGTACAGGAGTAATTGCTGGTGGTGCTGTTCGTTCAGTACTTGAATCAGTAGGTATTCATGATGTATTATCAAAATCTCAAGGTTCGTCTAATCCTCACAACGTAGTTAAAGCGACTTTTGATGCGCTTTTACAAATGAGAAGTGCTTATACTGTGTCAAGACAGAGAGGTATTTCTTTAGAAAAAGTTTTTAAAGGTTAATCCAAAGAAATTATGGCTAAGTTATTAGTAAAACAAGTTAGAAGTAAAATAAATTGTCCACTTACTCAGAAAAGAGGTTTGGAGGCTTTAGGTCTTCGTAAAATGGGTCAAGTTGTTGAGCATGAGTCAAATCCTGCCATTATAGGCATGATTAATAAAGTTAAACACTTAGTTTCTGTTGAAGAAATTAAATAATAAATAATAGTTATGAATTTAAGTAACTTACAACCTGCCGAAGGTTCTACTCACAATCAAAACAAAAGATTAGGTAGAGGTGAAGGTTCTGGTAAAGGTGGAACTTCTGCAAGAGGTCACAAAGGAGCGAAATCTCGTTCAGGTTATTCTAAGAAAATCGGTTTTGAAGGTGGGCAAATGCCACTTCAAAGACGTGTTCCTAAATTTGGTTTTACAAACATCAACCGTAAAGAATATGAAGGTGTAAATCTTGATACTTTACAATTGTTAGTTGACAACGGAATCGTAACTGATACTGTAGATATGACCACTTTTGTTGCTAATCGTCTTGCAACTAAAAACGAAATTGTTAAAATTTTAGGTAGAGGTGAATTGAAAACCAAACTTAAAGTAATTGCTCACAAATTTACTGCAACTGCAAAAGCCGCTATCGAAGCTGCTGGTGGAGAAGCCGTATCAATGTAATTTTTTTATGAAAAAAATTTATGACTCTTTTATGAACCTTTGGAGAATCGAAGAATTAAAAAATAGAATTTTAATTACTTTGGGGCTTTTATTGGTTTATAGATTTGGAGCACACGTTACCCTTCCTGGAATCGACGCCACTAAATTAGGACAATTGTCAAATCAAACAAACGAAGGTATTGGTTGGTTAATTAACGTCTTTACTGGTGGTGCATTTTCAAAAGCTTCCGTTTTTGCTTTAGGAATTATGCCCTATATTTCTGCATCTATTGTAGTACAATTAATGGGTATTGCAATTCCTTACTTGCAAAAATTGCAAAAAGATGGTGAAAGTGGTAGAAAAAAAATTAATCAAATTACAAGATGGTTAACTATTGTTATTACATTAGTTCAAGGTCCAGGTTATATTTTTAATCTATACAAGACCATACCAAATGCAATTATTTCTTCTACCAATCCAGATTTAATATCTCAATTTTCTTTTCTGTTCTCATCAGTAACTATTTTAGTAACAGGAACGATATTTGCAATGTGGTTGGGAGAAAAAATTACTGATAAAGGAATCGGAAACGGAATTTCATTGTTGATTATGGTTGGAATCCTTGCGCGAATGCCTGAGGCTTTCGTACAAGAATTTGCTTCTGTAGTTACTCAAAACAATGGTGGTCCAATGTTAATTGTATTTGAAATAATTTTATGGTTTTTGATAATCATTGCTTGTGTTCTTTTAGTTCTAGCAGTTAGAAAAATTCCTGTACAATATGCAAGAAGATCCAATGCTGGAGATTTAGAACAAGATTTGATGGGTGGTGACAGACAATTTATTCCACTAAAGTTGAATGCTTCTGGAGTTATGCCAATCATCTTTGCACAAGCAATTATGTTTATTCCTGGAGTAATTGCAAGTGTTGACAAAACTTCAGAAGTTGGTCAATCAGTTACAAGTGCATTTAGTAATATATTTGGACTTTGGTACAATTTGGTTTTTGCATTTTTAATTGTAATTTTTACATATTTATATACTGCAATCACTGTACCAACAAATAAAATGTCTGATGATTTAAAAAGAAGCGGTGGTTTTATTCCTGGGGTTAAACCTGGTGTTGAAACTTCGGATTATTTAGATCATTTAATGTCCTTGATTACATTTCCAGGTTCATTGTTCCTTGCACTTATTGCGGTTTTTCCAGCAATAATTCAAAATCTTCTTGGTGTTCAACAATCATGGGCTTTATTCTATGGTGGAACATCTTTGATAATAATGGTAGGTGTTGTTATTGATACAATGCAACAAATTAATACCTATTTATTAAATAAAGAGTATGATAGTTTAATGAAAACTGGAAAAAACAGAAAAGCAGTAGCTTAAATATGGCAAAACAATCAGCAATAGAGCAAGACGGATCAATAATTGAAGCATTATCAAATGCTATGTTTCGTGTTGAATTAGAAAATGGACATATCGTAATCGCTCACATATCTGGTAAAATGCGAATGCATTACATCAAATTATTACCTGGTGATAAAGTGAAACTAGAAATGAGCCCTTACGATTTATCAAAAGCAAGAATTACTTACAGATACTAAAGATATTTCAAAATGAAAGTTAGAACATCAGTTAAAAAAAGAAGTGCCGAGTGCAAAATTGTACGAAGAAAAGGCAGATTATACGTGATTAACAAAAAGAATCCTAGATTTAAACAAAGACAAGGATAAACTATGGCAAGAATAGCAGGGGTAGATATCCC
>JANPDC010000044.1:0-4416 GCA_031431275.1 Bacteroidota bacterium | reverse complement strand
TCCAATGCCACAAACACGTGAGCACATTCTTTTAGGTCGCCAAGTTGGTATTCCTAGAATGGTAGTATTCATGAACAAAGTAGATATGGTTGATGACGAGGAATTGTTAGAACTTGTTGAAATGGAAATTAGAGATTTATTATCTTTCTACGAATATGATGGAGATAACGGGCCAGTTATTCAAGGTTCAGCTTTAGGTGGATTGAATAATGACCCAGTTTGGACTCCAAAAATTCTTGAATTAATGGAAGCTTGTGATACTTGGATTGAAGAACCAGTTCGTGATATTGCAAAACCATTCTTAATGCCAGTTGAAGATTCATTTACAATTACAGGTCGTGGAACTGTTGCTACAGGTCGTATCGAAACTGGTATTGCAAATACTGGGGATCCAGTTGAAATAATTGGTATGGGAGCTGAAAAATTAACTTCTACTATTACAGGAGTTGAAATGTTCCGTAAAATCCTTGATAGAGGTGAAGCAGGAGATAACGTAGGTTTATTGTTAAGAGGTATTGATAAAGCTGATATCAAAAGAGGTATGGTTATTATTAAGCCAGGATCAGTTAAACCACACGCTAAATTCAAAGCTGAGGTTTATATCTTGAAAAAAGAAGAAGGTGGTCGTCACACACCATTCCATAACAACTACCGTCCACAGTTTTACGTACGTACAACTGACGTAACAGGAGTAATCATGTTGCCTACAGGAGTTGAAATGGTTATGCCAGGAGACAACTTAACTATCGATGTAACTTTATTAAGCCCAATCGCAATGAGCGTTGGATTACGTTTTGCTATCCGTGAAGGTGGTAGAACAGTAGGTGCTGGTCAGGTTACCGAAATTACTGAATAAGTATATTTTTAAATAAATAAAACCCAGTATCGTCCTAAAGACGGTACTGGTTTTTTAACAAACGGGCGTAGTTCAAGGGTAGAATAGCGGTCTCCAAAACCGTTGATGGGGGTTCGAATCCCTCCGCCCGTGCAAAAAAAATAAGATAATGAATAAAGTTGCTAATTATATATCGGAAGCTTTCGAAGAGTTAAAATCAAATGTAACTTGGCCTGCATGGGATGAAGTTCAAAAATATGCAATTATTGTTGCTGTTTTTTCTGTAGTATTTGCCTTGGCAACATGGGGAGTCGACACAGTTTTTGCTAAAGCTATTGGAGGTTTCTTTAATTGGATAAACTCTTAATACATTCGTTATGGCTGAGGGTAGTGTGAAAAAATGGTATGTTGTTAGAGCAGTAAGCGGACAAGAAAATAAAGTTAAAGCTTATATCGAAACAGAAATTAATCGTTTAGGTATTTCTGATTATATCTCTCAGGTATTAGTGCCTACTGAAAAAGTAGTTACTGTTAAAGAAGGAAAAAAAATCAGTAAAGACAAAGTTTATTTTCCGGGTTATATTATGATTGAAGCAAATCTGTCTGGTGAAATACCACATATTATAAAATCGATTACAAGTGTTATTGGTTTTTTAGGTGAAGTTAAAGGCGGAGATCCAGTTCCATTGCGTATATCTGAAGTTAACAGAATGCTTGGAAAAGTAGATGAATTGTCAGTTAGCGTTGATAACGGTGCTATTCCATTTACAATTGGGGAGACTATAAAAGTTACTGATGGTCCATTTAATGGTTTCAATGGTACTGTCGAAAAAATAAATGATGAAAAGCGTAAACTAGAAGTAATGGTTAAAATTTTCGGAAGAAAAACACCATTAGAATTGAGTTTTATGCAAGTTGAAAAAGTATAATTTTTTGTTACATATATAATCCACATTAATCGCTTCCAATGATTAATGTAAAATTTTAAAAAATGGCTAAAGAAGTTAGTAAGGTAGTTAAACTACAAGTTAAGGGAGGTGCTGCGAACCCGTCGCCACCGGTTGGACCTGCTTTGGGAGCTGCTGGAGTTAACATCATGGAGTTCTGTAAGCAATTTAATGCTAGAACACAAGATAAACCCGGCAAAATATGTCCAGTGCAAATCACTGTATATAAAGACAAATCATTCGATTTTGTTGTAAAAACTCCACCAGCTGCAGTCCAATTATTAGAAGCTGCTAAATTGAAATCTGGTTCAGGCGAGCCTAATCGTAAAAAAGTAGCTTCGGTTACTTGGGATGTGATTAAAGCTATTGCTGAAGACAAGATGGTCGATTTAAATGCATTTACAATCGAAGCTGCAATGAGTATGATCGCAGGAACGGCTAGATCTATGGGTATAACTGTAACTGGAGATTCTCCTCTAAAAAATTAGATATGGCAAAATTGACAAAAAAACAAAAAGAAGCTGTTGCTAAAATCGAAAAGAATAAATTATATTCTCTAAAAGATGCAGCAGTCCTAATCAAACAAATTGCTTCTGCAAAGTTTGATGAGTCAGTTGATATCGCTGTAAAACTAGGAGTAGATCCAAGAAAAGCGAATCAAATGGTTCGTGGTGTAGTTGCGCTACCTCACGGAACGGGTAAAAACATGAGAGTTTTAGCATTAGTTACTCCAGACAAGGAAGCCGAAGCTAGAGAAGCGGGAGCAGATCATGTTGGTTTAGACGATTATTTACAAAAAATAAAAGATGGTTGGACAGATGTAGACGTAATTGTTACTATGCCAGCTGTTATGGGTAAATTAGGTCCATTAGGTCGTGTATTAGGACCACGTGGTTTAATGCCAAACCCAAAAACTGGTACTGTAACCATGGAAATTGGTAAAGCAGTAGCAGAAATTAAAGCGGGTAAAATCGACTTTAAAGTAGATAAAACAGGTATCGTTCACGCTGGTATCGGAAGAATCTCTTTCGATGCTGATAAGATAACTGAAAATGCTCACGAAATTATTCAAACATTAATCAAACTAAAGCCAACTGCTGCAAAAGGTACTTATATCAAGTCTATTCACTTGACTAGTACAATGAGTCCAGCTATTGCCTTAGATCCTAAAGCTGTATAATTGATATGACAAGAGAAGAAAAATCAATCGCTATTGGAGATTTAACTGCACAGTTAGCTGGTACAAACATATTATATGTAGCAGATATTTCTGGATTAAATGCAGAAACTACTTCAAACCTAAGAAGAGCTTGTTTTAAAGCAGGTATCAAATTAGAAGTTGTAAAAAACACCTTGCTTGTAAAAGCAATGGAAGCATCTGATAAAAACTTTGGTGATTTACCATTGACTTTAAAAGGAAATTCTTCAATTTTTATTGCAGATGTGGCCAATGGTCCTGCAAAAATAATTAAAGATTTCCGTAAAAAATCAGATAAACCTCTTTTAAAAGGAGCTTACATCAACGACGAAATCTATATTGGAGACAATTTACTTGATTCGTTAGTAAACCTTAAATCAAGAGACGAAGTTATCGGTGAAATCATCGGATTACTTCAATCTCCTGCTAAGCGCGTGATCGCTGCATTATTAAACCATGCAGAATCAAAAGGCGAAGCAGCAGAATAAATTAGCGCACAATAAATTAAAATAAATTACAAATCATTTAAAGATAGTACAAATGGCAGATTTGAAACAATTCGCAGAACAATTAGTTAACTTAACAGTAAAAGAAGTTAATGATTTAGCAACAATATTAAAAGACGAGTACGGTATCGAACCAGCAGCTGCAGCAGTAGTTATGCAAGCAGGTGGTGGCGAAGCTGCTGAAGAAGCTCAAACTGAATTTACAGTTGTTCTTAAAGAAGCTGGTGCTTCTAAATTAGCAGTAGTAAAAGCAGTAAAAGAATTAACTGGTTTAGGTTTGAAAGAAGCTAAAGATTTAGTTGATGCTGCACCATCAAACATTAAAGAAGGCGTAACTAAAGATGAGGCTGAAGGTCTTAAAAAATCTTTAGAAGAAGCTGGAGCTGTTGTTGAATTAAAATAATTCAACCCAGTTTAGAAACAGGTTTAGGTCTTAGATTTTATATCTAATGACCTAAACCATTTTTCGTATAATAAAAAATATTTATTTAACGAAAAAATTTTAATCAATACGAAGAAAAAAATCAACTAAATTTTCCTGGTTAATTTTTAAAAGATGTATTGTTTTAAAAAGGAAAAGTACAAATTATACAGTGTTTTAACACAAAAAAATTACTTTTTTAATCAAAAATTTTATCCATTGATGATAACAAATCAGACTGATAGATTAAATTTTGCCTCTACTAAAAATATTCCTCAATATCCAGATTTTCTAGATGTTCAGGTTAAATCGTTTCAAGATTTTTTCCAATTGGAAACCAAATCTGACGAAAGAGGCAACGAAGGGCTATACAATACCTTCATGGAAAACTTTCCAATTACCGATACTAGAAATAATTTCGTATTGGAATTCCTTGACTATTTTGTAGATCCACCACGTTACACAATTCAAGAATGTATAGAGAGAGGTCTAACTTATAGTGTGCCGTT
>JANPDC010000043.1:0-31065 GCA_031431275.1 Bacteroidota bacterium | reverse complement strand
AATATAAAAGAATAGAATAAAATAGAAATCATACAATTTTAAAATAAAAATTCTTTTGGAAAAATACAGAATACACGCTTTAAAAACTGGCGATACAATTGTTAGTGTAGCCCTCGAACTCGGAATTTCTATTCTTGAATTAAGAGGATTTCACAACATATATTGTGAAAATCAAGATACTATTGGTTATGACTTTCCTGATCATATAAAAGAAATATTTGTGTTTCCGCACATTCGTGAGTACAAAAAAGAAAATCATCCGATGGTTCAATTCACTGATGGAAGTGCTTTAGTTTACAAAAAAAACAAGAAAAAATTGAATTATGGTGTGATGTGTACCATTTGGTCTGGTGAACAAGTAAATACACTAAAATATCATGTTAGTGTCGCTTTTAAAGAAGAAACTGCAGAAGGATTTCATTTTGAGATTGACCGAATTTCAAAAACTTTTGTCAATGACTTGGAATGTAATTCTACCACTGATGAACTTGCAGATAAAGTATCTAAAATAATTTATCCGGTGAACATTGTCATGTCAAAAGTAGGCGAATTTGTTGAGGTATCAAATTTTGAAAAAATTCAAAAAAGATGGAAAACTGGCAAAGAAAAAATTCTTGATGAATACGAAGGAGAATGGGTAGAAAAATATTTAGCCTTGAGTGAACAATCGCTACAAAGTGGCTCTATTTTTACTCAATCGCTTCAAAAAGATTGGTTTTTGAGTAGTTATTTCAGCAAAATATATTGCAATTACTGGCAACAATTTAGATTCGAAAATTCCGTTTTGTTTCCTTTGTTGCCTCATGTTGGTAATATCAAATACACGATCGAGCAAAAAATAGACCCTTATCTCGATGAAAATAAACAAATTTTGATTGAACAAAACGGAATCATGAATGATCCAAGAGCAAAAGCAGATTTTGAGAACGAGTCTAATTTTCCTGATTGTGCCTTGCAAGATCCAAAAGCTGCAAAAACAACTGGGGATTTCAAAGCATTTTATGTTTTAGATTCTAAATCACACAGCATTGAATCAGTATTTTTAGAGTCCTCAATTGAATTAGAAGAATCTCAAAAAGTACAAGTAGTAATTTCATTATTAAATAGTTAAACTAAAATTACATAAACACAAAATTATTGTGTATTTTTACAAATAAGTATAAAAATCAGTATCATGAGCGAAAAACACGTAGTAGTACAAGACGCGACCCTAAAATGTAATTTTAGTGTTGCCCCCCAAACCGATAAACTCAAAGTATTGTCGCAATCCAAAGACTTCGCCAACGAAAAAGGAGGCTCGAAAAAACTCATTGCAACCACCATGGAAATTGGTCAAACTCTCGAAAAAAATAGTTTTGGAAACTGCAAACTTCAACCCACTGGCAATAGTTTTTTACCTTGCATGGCAGTAATCACGGGTTGGACAGGAATGTATGAAAAAATAACACTTTCCAACAATGGCAAAGCTTTGCTAGAAGACAGCAAAGCAACATGTCCTATTGGTGGTCCAGGTTGCATCACCGTTGTTAAACACGGACAAAAAACACAAGGCACTCATCAAAATTCAAAAAATGCTGATAAACAAGTGCACAGCCAATTGAACCCACTAGTAAATCTAAAAGACATGTCGCGCACTGCAGTAAATGCTGACGGAATAACCACCAAATAACAAAACAAATATGGCTAGCATAATACAAATTTCTGGTACTAAAAATAAAACATCCACGCCAAACACAAGATGGTCAATCACTGCAAATGAAGCCTGTCTTTTTGAAGTGCCCGATTGGATTCCGAAAACAACTCCAGACCCAGCAGGGGGTATTTTAGCCGTTCCGCCAGCGCAAATTGAACTTGGTACAAGAGCAAAAGTAACGTGGCAGTTGAAAGACAAAACGCAAAAAATTCTTTTCAAAACCATTGCAAGTAATGTGTTAGACAAGTTTAATCTTTCAATCAACAAAAAATACTCTGGATCGTATACCTACTTTTTGGAGGCTAAACTTGATGGCAAAAGCGATGTTGCCAGTACTTTTGTATCTGGGTTTTGCGACCCAAAAATTACTGTTGCAAAGTGGAGTAAAAAAGAAGGCACCAATGACACGAGCGATGTCAAATGTGGAAATATTGTGTATGTGACACTTGACACCGAAGGTTTGAATGGAGACAAACTTACTTTTGAATTCTTTAGCGAAAAAGACACCAAAAAGTCCATTGCAAGTGTAACCGAAGAGTGCATCAATGGCGATTGTGTGGCCAAAATCCCAACCATTGGAGCGGCTGCATTGACTAAAACTGCAACAGAAAGTTTTTATGTAAAAGTAAAAAACCCTTTAGGAGTTTACATCAAAAATGGTAGTGATGAAAAAGTTATAAAATTTAAAATTCTAAAAGATGTAGTTCCTCCTGTTGCAGATGTGCCCACAAACACGACTGTTCTGAAAGTGGGCGAGCCAGACAAAGTTACTTTAGAATCTACGGGGATTATTTCGTTAGAGAAAATAGCTGTGACCACAACTTATGAAGTATGTAACGATGAAGTAGGAAATTTTGATGACTACAAAAACTTTTGGATTTTAGAGGATAAAAAAGAATATTTTCATTGGCTTAAAAAAAGAACTAATAAAGATGATTTAGCAAAACCAACTGTAATACCAATAACATTATCAAGCACAGATCTGTTCAGTTTTAAAGCAACTTTCAAAACTATACTTCCGATTAATCAAAAGTTACAAATACGAGTAAAAGATAAAAACGGAAAATATATTTTTGACCCTAACGATAGTTTCGTAAAAAATAATAAAGACGATGAGCAAGTATTAACTTTCACAAACAAAATTAAGGATAGTTCTGGAAATCCAATTAAACAGCCCTATGATAGTACTGTTCAATATTTTCCAAATTTTGAATTAATTTTCGAATATTCTATTGATGGCAAATCATGGACACCACTAGGTTCGGCTATGTTTTGTTTTTATATGACACATGGAAAACCAGGGTATTCGCTGCTGTCTGGTGCTACTAACCCAAATGAAACACAGGGAATGGATATCACAAATCGTAAAACCAATAAAAAAGCAATTTTAGAAACTATGCTATATATAAGTTGCAAATATGCTATTGGCGCAAAAACAGATGATGATATAATTAAAAATATTTTTAAACATATTGCTTTAAAAAAAGTTGGTAGAGCCAGAAATAGTTCACCAATGGGTTATTGGAGAAATACAAGTTCTTTGCATAATAGTAGAATGCCCTTTAGAAATGGTAGAGTTTTGTTGAAAACTGGAGAAGCCCGTTGTGGTGAATGGAATAGATTTTTGCAAGACGTTTGTAAAATTCAATCGGACACATTGTTCCCTAGTGGAACTTTTTATGATTTTGTAATATACCCTGGTATTTCTAGGAATGTATATGGTTCTGGAATAAATTTTCCAAGTGATATTGCGAAAAGAGCAGCAGGTACTTTAACTCCAGATGATAAAAACGCTTGTTTCTTAGTTAAAAATTGGACAATAAATTCACCAACGCCAATAGATAAAGGTGGGAGCGCACAAGATTTATCCAATGATCCATTAAATATGTTTTGGGATCATGTGTTTCTAAAATATAAAAATCAATATTTTGATCCATCATATGGATTACATGAAGCTACGGTTTTCGCAGATGATATTAAATTATTATCTGCATATACAAAAAAGGCACTATCTGGTGTTTTATATGTAAATGTAAACGGTGCAAATCCTTTAATTGATGCAATTGCATATAAGCCTAAAGCAGGTGAATATTTTGATCCAACTAAACCTTATACTCTAGGTCAGCCTTCAAAACAGAATTTGAAATATAATGTTGTAACGAAATCAATGGAAGATATTTTACTTCCAGTAGTAAGACCGGCATAATTTAATAAAAAAAACATGAAAAACTTTTCAATTTTAATTCTTCTCATAAGTTTTACTAACTATAGTTCATGTCAGGAAATTAAAAATAAAATTAATATGAAAATACAAGATACCAGAATCGACTATTCTAAACCTAAAAAAATTTATTCAAAAAAAGTTAATGAAGATTGTACCATTGAATTTTATAGAAAAGATAGTAAAGAAAACTATATTTGGGAGTTAAACACAACTATTTTCAATAAAAAATCTAACATAAAAAAAATTTTAATCGAAAAGAAAGATATTTTACAATCTGATGGATTTTCTTATGGGACTAGAGAAGGATATCAAGAAAAATTTAACATAGTGGATGTTTTGGTTAACAATTCAAACAAAGAACTTATTGTTCTTTTTGATAAATTTGGACAAATAGACTTACATATATTCAAACTAAATACTGAAATAACAGAAACAATCATACATATTAAAAATTATATATTTTTACCAATGGATGAACAACTATTAGGTGAAAAAATTCAAGATTTTAAATTAGTAAATGGAAACATTTATCTTTTAACACTTTCAGAATCTGGGAATAACCAGTATTACTTTTACACAGTTAATAGTGATTCAAAAGTAAAAGAATACATTTTTGACGTTTCTAACTTTCAGAAAAATTCTGTTGAAATACTTGAAAATACTGGTAGTTCTATATCTTCTACAAATTTTAATGATAAAAATATTGTCACTAAAATTTTATCAGATGTTATTCAAAAAACAACTTACAAAGAAAAAAACTTTCAATATTCACATAACATTGAAAACTTTTGGTCTAAAGAAAATTATATAAATAAGAAAATCCATATTGGTAATCAATTTTTCTTTGTAGAGATAGATCAAAAATCAAAAATTATTTTGTTTGATGGAACAGCAAGCTGGTATATTGGTGATTATAATTATTTACCTTTTAAATCAAATATGATAAAAAATATAGATACTGTTTCAATTTCATTAGAACCAAATAAATAAAATTATCCACTATTATAACTATAACAACGAATGGATTATTGGCGACTACAAAGAAGAAGAAATCAAACAACCCTAATTCATGAATAAAATAATTTTGTTGATCTTGGTTTTTATGATGTTTACTGTTAATGCTCAAGTTGATAATGAAATGAATAAAGACAGTATAAAAATCTCTGAAAACATAACATTGTTTCAGAAAAAAGACCGAGTTGAAAATCAAACAAGTTGGAAATTGTGCTTGCAAAATAAAAAAGATAACAAAGTTATACTTTTAGATTCTCATGAGGTTACACATCCTGACCCAAATGCTATTATTGCCTCCGACAATAGTATACTAGAAATACCCAAGTTACTTTTTGCAATAAAAGATGAAAAAAATATTTATACTTTTATTTTTAAAGAATATGCCTTGTGGTTATACCAATATAGTTTTACAAATGATAATAAGTTTGAAAGTAAAAGAATAAAAATATTAAAAATGCTTTCTGGAACAGTTCCAAACTTTGGGGATGCTTATTTCAATATTTTCCATCACAAAGTATCGGATGAAGACTATTTTAACATTTCGCATAATAGAGTAATTGGAAAAACAGAAATGTTAACTCGATTTAATAAAAATTTGTTCAATTTAAAAAAGTTAGTATTTTCCGATAAAGTAATTAAAATAAAGGATGAAGAAGAAATATTTAAAACTTTAGATTTAGATAAAAACATTGATAAAGTTAGTTCTGAAATAAAAAAATTTCTAATTAAAAATAAAATAATTGATAAAATAAATAATTTTAAATATTTGGGGAACATTGATTTAACTTCATTTAAAAAATATGAATCAAGATTTATGG
The DNA here is from genome assembly GCA_031431275.1 of Bacteroidota bacterium. Lineage (GTDB taxonomy): Bacteria > Bacteroidota > Bacteroidia > Flavobacteriales > Flavobacteriaceae > Flavobacterium. Next base: position 25,316 of record JANPDC010000043.1, on the reverse strand, counting down.
GTGGATATATTTATTTTTTTTATCAAGAAAATAATTTAATCAAGAAAATAATTCGTTATAATAACTATGAAAACGAATGGCTCATTGGCGATTACAAAGAAGAAGAAATCAAACAACCCTAATTCATGAATAAAATAATTTTGTTTTTTTCTTTTTTTATGGTGTTTTATGTAAATGCTCAAATTGCTAATGAAACGAAATCTGACACAGTAATACTTTCTGATAATATTTCGTTATTTCAGAAAAAAGAAAATTTAAAAGATCCAATTGGCACATCATGGAAATTCCAACTTTAAAATAGCAGACTACAAAGTCTTATACAATAATAAACATTTACAAAATTATGCAAATTCAAATAACTTTTTTAAACTAAAAATTGAATTTACTAATTTCACAATAAATAAATAAAAATAGTATTTTTGCAAAAAAATATTTCATAATGAAACTAAAAAACATAGTACAAATTTTTATTTGTTTTATTTTCATCAATAACATTCAAGCACAAAACATTGACATTAATATTTTAAGGGATATCAATATTGGTCGAGACAAAAATTTAGATGGTACCTTTCAATTTTTTAGCGATAGTGCTGCACCAGTTGGTATTGGCGCACCAGTAGTTATTTTTGCAATCGGAATGATCAATAAAGATGCTAGCATAAAACAAAAAGGTTTGTACATTGGTGGAGCATTTTTAGCATCAGCAATCCTGACAACTGCAATCAAATTTGGTGTAAAACGAGATCGACCTTTCACTACCTACGAAGAGATTGATGACAATGCAACTGGTGGTGGATATTCATTTCCGTCAGGACATACTTCGAGTGCCTTTTCAACAGCAACTTCAATGTGTATTGCGTTTCCAAAATGGTATGTTGTTGTTCCTTCACTAGCCTGGGCTAGCGGAGTTGCCTACTCAAGATTATTTCTTGGTGTCCACTACCCTAGTGACGTTTTAGCGGGAATAATTGTTGGAAGTGGTTCTGCTTATTTGACCTATAAACTCAATAAATGGATTAATAAAAAAACTGAAAAAAAATATTTTTTTGACGGTACAAATTAATTTTTTGTATGTTAGAAAAACTAAAAGAAAACAACAAAATTGTCATCAATACCGATTTGGACGGAATTTTGAGCGGTATTTTTCTTTATCATTTTTGCAATTGCGAAATTGTTGGTTTTTCAAACAGTATTGATTCCATCTGGATAGACGAATCTAAATGCAAATCCATTTTCGATGCTGTTTATATTGATTTATTTGTCGTGAATCCAAATGTGGTTAGCATAGATCAACATGTCATTTCAATTGATTATCAGCATAATAATATACTTTTGAAAAACGAAAATAAAATAAATCCTAATATTGACAATCCTCATTTTCATTTACCAAACGATTCTTATTATTGTAAATATCCTTTCGGAACAATTCATTATATCATTGCTCAATTAGAAAAATCAGGTATTGATTTGTCTGATTTTAAATTCAATGAAGCAGTAGAAAATCTAAATTTTAAAGATTATTTGTTGCGTGCCGATGATGCTATGAAAACGACAGTCGATAGCAATTATGCTGAAAATGCAAAATACTGGTGGAAATGGTTGTATGAGTTTTCAAACAAAAGCAATATTATTCGAGATCTCACCCACTATTTAGTAAGCCTAAATCCAGAAAAAGTGGCTACTATTAAAACCGAAATTTCAAAAAAATTAAAAACAAGTTTTGATTGTGATTCTTCAGATGGTGGAATAAAAGAAATTGGAGATACAAATCATAAAATAAAAGAATCTGCAAAAAACTATTTCAGGTTTATTGCAAATTCTTGTAATTTAACTTGTTTTGATTTAGATTTGAAACTTACAAAAGTTTCTGGAGCCAACAAAAGAATTACATTATCAGAAAATCAAAAAAAAGAACTCATTGAAAACGGAAAAATCAACAATGAAGTTGTTTTTTCGTATGCATTTGTTAAAAGCTCAAATAAAGCAGAAAACTTTAGTTACACAATTTTAGATATCTAAAAGAATTTGATTTTTTAAAATATCTTGAATCGTTTCGCGATGACGAATCAAAGTTCCTTTTCCGTTTTTCCACAAAACTTCGGCAGGCTTGTAACGCGAATTATAATTAGATGCCATTGAAAAACAATAGGCACCAGCGTTTTTAAACGATAAAATATCACCTTCAGTAATTTCTGCGATTCGATGATTATTAGCAAAAGTGTCCGTCTCGCAAATGTATCCAACAACGGTATAAAAGCGTTCTTTGCCCTTTGGTTTTGTAATATTTTCTATTTGATGTTGCGAACCATACAACATGGGACGAATCAAATGATTAAATCCCGAATCTACACCTGCAAAAACAGTCGATGTAGTTTGTTTTACGACATTTACAGTTGCTAAAAAGCGCCCAGCCTCACTTACCAAAAATTTCCCTGGCTCGAAAGCCAACATTAAATCACGACCGTATTCTTTCTCGAAAGCATTAAACCTTTTGGTTAGTTTCTTACCTAACTCTTCAATATTTGTCTCTATATCATCTTTCTTGTAAGGAACTTTAAATCCTGATCCAAAATCTAAGAAATCTAAATCTTTGAAATTTTTAGCAGCATCAAAAAGTATTTCGGCAGCATACAAGAATACTTCAATGTCTAAAATATCAGAACCTGTGTGCATGTGTACACCATTGATATGCATTCCCGTATTCTGAACAATACGCAAAATATGAGGCATTTGATGAATGGAAATTCCAAATTTCGAATCAATGTGTCCAACTGAAATATTTGCATTTCCACCAGCCATAATATGAGGATTCAATCTAACACAAACCGGTATTTGAGGATATTTTGCTCCAAACTGCTCTAAAATAGATAAATTATCAATATTAATTTGAACATTTCCATAACCAATGGCCTGCTCAATTTCCTCAATAGAAACTCCGTTTGGAGTAAAAATAATCTCCTCGGGCAAAAAGCCAGCATGCAAACCCAGTTGCACTTCTTGCACAGAAACCGTATCAAGACAAGCACCAATTGATTTCATATATTTCAAAATCGAAATATTAGAAAGTGCCTTGCAAGCATAATTAATTCGTAATCGTTCTACTTTTGAAAAAGCATTTTTTAATCGATTAAATTGAAATTCAATTTTCTCAGCATCATATATGTAGAGAGGCGTTTCAAATTCTGTGGCAAGTTGTACTAAATCTTTTGGTTGCATGTTTTTATAATTTTTGTAAAAATATTGTTTTTGAGTTAGTTGTGCAAATTGAATTTACAATATCTTTTGGTTAATAAAATCTTAAAAAAAATAAATTATTTTTTAACATATGAAATAAAATTAATTACATTTGATTAAATAACATATTTTAAACTTAAAACTAAATCATATGAATTTTAAAAAATTATTTTCAATTTTATTTGTGTTGAATGCGTTAATTATAAATGCTCAAACAACAATAAAAGGAAAAATTAAAGATGAAGCAGGAAATATTCTTGTAGGAGTCAACGTAAAAGTAAATGGCTCAAATCAAAACGACTCAAGTGGTTTTGATGGTACCTATGAAGTCAAAGCATCGATTGGAAACGTACTCGTTTTTTCTTACATTGGATATCAAACTAAAAATATAACCATAACCCAAAATACTTTGGACGTAGTAATGAGATCAGCTACAAATGAACTCGAAAATATAGTGATTACCGCTTTTTCCGTTAAAAGTAAAACAAAATCCTTAGGTTATGCGACTCAAACCGTTAAAAGTTCAGATGTGGTTAGATTAGGTCAAGTTAACGCCTTAGAATCTTTACAAGGTAGTGTCGCTGGAGTTTCCATTAACAAAACTTCTGGTGCTGCAGGTGCAGGAGTCGATATTTTGATTCGTGGTGTATCCTCATTAAATGCTGGTAGTAACAACCAACCATTAATTGTAGTTGATGGAAACCCAATAAATAATTCAACTTTTTCTGGAAATCTAGCTCCAAGTGCAGGGTCAAACTCTCAAGGCAGTAGTGAACAATTTGCATTTTCTAATCGAGCAATAGACATTAACCCTGATGATATTGAGTCATATTCAATACTTAAAGGAGCAGGTGCAACAGCACTTTACGGAATTTTAGGTGCCAATGGAGTCGTAATAATAACTACCAAAAAGGGAAAACAGGGGAAACCTAAAATCAATATTTCTGCCAGCACAACTTTCAGTGATGTCAATAAAACTCCTGAATTGCAATCCAAATGGAGAGAAGGTAATACAATAGCAGGAGTGCCAACAAGAAGAGTTTTGAGTACAAATGCAAATGTTCCTGGAGGAATTTCTTTTTATCCAGGTTTCGACTTTGGCTTTCAATCAAATGGTCCTGAATACTCATCAACTGATGACTCAAGTATTAAATATAGAAATTTCTACAAAGACTTTTTCAAAACTGGAATAAATACCACTCTAAATGTAAATTTGAGTGGTGGAAATGAAAACATTGATTACTTTTTATCTGCTTCAAAAAGTAGTGATAACGGAATTGTACCAAATACTAGTTATGGTAAAAAAACTTTTAAACTTGCAGGTAATTTTAAATTAAATGAAAAATTTAAAGTTGGTGCATCTTTTAGTTACACAAATTCTGGAGGTGTTAGAGCAAACACTGGTGACAAATCAATCATGAGTTCTCTATCATACTGGTCTCCATCAATAGACATTAATGATTATTTAACAACAGATGGAAAACAAAAAAATTATACTACAGGAATTGTGGATAATCCAAGATATTTTGCTGAAGTTAGTAATTTGAATGATGTCAATGATAGATGGATTGCTAGTGCTGATTTTGAATGGAAACCAAAATCATGGATAAATCTAGTTTATCGTGCAAGTATTGATAATTATTCTGAATTAAGAAACCGGTATGTTCCTGGAGATTTAGATGTCGGAACTCAAGTTGGTGGATTCATTACAAATGAAACACTAAATTTTAAAGGATTAAATTCTAATTTAATTTTAACTGCAACAAAAAAGTTTGGAGATATAAATACTAGTTTGACGTTTGGTAATCAGATCTTTGACAATAAAAGAAATTATGGATATTTAAGAGGAGAAAAATTAATTGTTAATGCAATAAATAATATTTCAAACACAACCAATAAATTTGCTGGGAATTCTGGTGACGAAATCACAAGAACTGTAGGATATTTCGCCGAATTAAAAGGTGATTACAAAGAAATCGTATTTCTTGGAGCAACAGCACGAAGAGATTATGTTTCAACTCTACCTCTAAATAAAAATTACTTTAATTATTTTTCTGCAAGCGCAGCATTCGTTTTTAACGAACTTATTGATAAAGAACAAAAAGTTTTGAGTTATGGTAAACTCAGAATATCTTGGGCTCAAGTGGGAAAAATACCTCCATTTGGTGTAACAGACAGATATAGTTTTCCAAATACAAATTTCCCATTTAATGGTGTTGGAGGTGTTTCAATTGGAAGTGTTGATGGCAATCCAAATATTGTTGCCGAAATTAGTACAACAAATGAATATGGTATTGATTTAAAGTTTTTCAAAAATAGAATACGAATTGATTATACTTATTTTAATAGATTTAGTGACAAACAAATAATTCCTTTTGAACCTTCACAAGGTTCTGGATTAACAACTTTTTGGGATAATTCAGGTTCTTTAAAAACATTCGGACATGAACTTACAGTTGGTTTTGATATTTTCAAAAAAGAGAATTTTAAATGGAGTTCAAATATAAATTTTACAGCATATAAATCCGAAGTATTATCTTTACCCTTTGAAAAAATTGCTTTTGCAGATAGTGGCCAAGGAGTAATATCGCAAATAAAAGTAGGTGATGCTGCGGGTTCAATTTATGGTTACGTTTGGACCTACATAAATGGACAAAGATTAATTGCTGCGAACGGATTACCTGTATTAAAAAAAGACGCTAACGGTGATTTTGCAACAGAAAAAGTTGGAAATGCATTTCCAGATTGGATAGGATCAATAAATAATACCCTAAAATACAAAAACTTAAGTTTATCTTTTCTCGTTGAATACAAAAAAGGAGGAAGTGCATTTGATGCCGGACAAAGAAATGGTATCCGAAACGGAGTTTTAAAAATTACAGAGGACAGAAATAATACTCAAGTTCTTGAAGGGGTTCGTTCAAATGGTTCTGGTGGTTATGTAACAAATGACATTCCTTTACTTGTAAATGGTCCAAACTATTTCCGAAATATAAATTACAATCTTGCATCAGAAATCTTAGTTCAGGATGCATCGTGGGTAAAACTTAGAAATATAGCATTAACATATAGTCTTTCTCAAAATATTTTATCAAAATTAAGTATGGATTCTGTGTCATTCACTGCAAGTGCAGGAAATTTTTTACTTTGGACACCATTCAGAGGATTTGATCCAGAAGGAAATCAATTTAGTTCTGGAAGTAATACATATGGCTTTACAGGTTTAAATGTTCCTCTCACTAAAACTTATTCTTTTGGTGTTAACATTGGGTTTTAATTAAATTAAATTATAAAAAATGAAAAATATATTTAAAAATTTCGGAATTATATTATCAATTGTATTTATTTCTGGTTGCAGTAATGACTATTTTGATGTAAACAAACCTGGTGATGCCATTAATCCAAATGCGACAAGTCTAAAAGATATTCTAGGTCCTGCCATTTTATATACTGTTACTTCTCAATATAGAGCAGCAACGAGTATTGATCAAGTAAATCAGCACATATCTAGTGCATTTGGAGATCAAGGAATTGATAATCATTACCAAAATGGCTTAGACAATGTTTGGTTTAATATTTATGTAAATGCATTACCGAACATAAGACAAGTTGAATTAAAAGCAGACGAAACTAATTCCTCTCACTACAAAGGAATTGCTCAAATTCTAAAGGCGATAAATTTGGGGTTAGCAACAGATTTGTATGGAGATATTCCTTATACAAATGCCACTCAAGGTTCAAGTAATCTACAACCCACTTATGATTCTCAACAGTCAATTTATGTCGAAATAATAAATCTTTTAGACCAAGCAATAATAAAATTATCTGCACCAAATACGTCTGCCTTCATTCCTGGTAATGAAGATTTAGTATACCAAGGTAATATTTCAAAATGGATCAAAGCAGCCTATTCTTTTAAAGCTAGATTTCAATTACATTTGGTAGAAAGAAATGGTTCCGCATCTTATGCCGCAGTTTTAACGAGTTTAGCAAGTGGTTTCAGTTCAAATGCAGATGATTTTCAATTAAATTATAACTCAATAAATCTTAATCCATGGCATACTAGCCAACTTGGCTTGAGAACAGGTAATGCATCTTATTTTGTTTCTAAACATTTAATTAGTTACATGAATGGATCACAATTTCCATTTGTTAGTTCAATTACAATGGATCCAAGAATGACTAAAATTGTTGATATTAGAAATTATCCTAATTATTTAGTAAATCCACCAAATCCAATGTTAGTTGCTAATTACATAGGAGGAACAAATGGACAAGGTGGTTCGTTTGGTGGGGTTTCAGCAAATTCCCGAATTGGTATTGACAACTTTTACTCAAAAGCAGATTCACCATTGGTAATAATGTCTTTCTCTGAAAATCAATTAATAAAAGCTGAAGCTCAATTTATATTAGGAGGTGGGACTCAAACAAGCACTGGGATTTCAGCAACTGCATACGCAGATTATATTAGCGGAATTAATGCAAACCTAACAAAATTAGGAGTTACTTTGACTGAAAAAACTGCCTATTTAGCCGACACTTCAATTGATAGAGGTGCAGCAAATTTAAGATTAAAAGACATTATGAGACAAAAATTTATAACCTTATTCCTGAATGTAGAGACTTTCAACGATTATAGAAGATTCAATTTTTCAGCAAATGTTTTTCAAAATCTCACTAGACCAATTGATGCGGATCCAGCAAATGCTGGAAACTGGATTACAAGAGTTGTTTATTCTTCTAATGAAAGGAGTACTAACTTTACTAATTATACTTTGAATTTTAAATCAATGACTACTAAAGTTTGGTGGGATTTGTAAAATAAAAATTCAAATAAAAATTTCAGAACCCGTTTTTTTAAACGGGTTTTTTTTACAACTTATTCAAAACTGCTACCAATTTCTCTAAATCTTCCTTAGTATGATTTGCTGTAACAACAATTCTATTCAAATCTGGAGTATCTTTTGAATATTTAAAATTGGTAATTATAATTTTTTGATCTTCCAAAATTTTATTTATGTCTTCTATTTTTGGATAAATCAATGGATAAAACTTATTGAAAGTAAAATCGACTTTTTTTATAATATTCAAATCTAAAAATCTCAAATTGAGTCTTAATTTTGAAATTTGATTCTGAACTATTTGCTTTGAATCAAAAATGGTTTGAACAAAGGCTGCATTCATTCCTGCTCCAGACACAAATGAACTTTGTTTTTTAATTTCACTTATAAAATCAAAATCACTTGCAATAATTCCTCCTGTTAATCCAACGGCTTTTCCTAGTGAAGAAACCATTATCTTTCTTTTGAGATTCGGAAAATGCAAGCCCGAAAAGATTCCCAAGCCGTTTTCTCCGAATATACCAAATGAATGCGATTCGTCAATAACAAGTGTAATCTCTTTAGTAACAGATATCCTTTCTAAAACCGAAAAATCATTTGGAATTACTGAAAACGAAGGAATTCCGTCAGAAAGAATCACAACTTTTTCTTTTATAGAATCTAATAATTTTGGATTTATTTGATCGTCAACAAAAAAAGGCAAACTGTTTTTTGAACTAATAGCATTGTGAATATTAGGAAAATGAAAGAAACAATCGGTTTCGGGTTCTAATTTTTCGATAACCAATTTTCCAGCAAGCATTCCAGATGAAATTGTTACCGATGCTTCTGCTTTTATAAAATCTGCTAAATAATTTTCGCAATCATCATAGATCGAGAGTTTTATGTTAGCATTTCGAGAACTCCCATAGGCAGTTCCCCATTTTAGTATATTTTTGATTAAAATATTTTGAAATTCTGGCAGTGTTGGTAATCCCAAATATGCAGTTCCACCAAAATACAAAAAATCTTCGTTTTCGATTTGAATAACTCGATCTGGAAATTGGTCAACAAACATAATTATAGATTATTAGACAAGTTAAATTATTGATTTTTAGATATTAGATTTCTAGTTTTTAAAATCTATTTTAGAGTAACGCCTGTTCCGTTCAATTCAGAATATATAATTTTACCATAATCTAATGTAATACCTGTAGCAATATCCTCGGCTAAAAGTAATGAGCCATCCATATCTACAAAATCCAAAAGTGGTAATAATTGAGCAATTGCAGAAATCCCAACAGTAGATTCTGTCATGCAACCTACCATGGTTTTCATTCCTAAACTTCGTGCTTTATTGAGCATTCTTCTTCCTGCTGTTAGTCCGCCACATTTTACCAATTTTACATTCACTCCATGAAAATGATTATGACATTTTGCAACATCTTCCTCAATGATACAGCTTTCGTCTGCAATTATTGGCAAAACCGAATGTTTAAAAACTTCTTTATGAGCTTCCCAATTATCGGCCTTCATCGGTTGTTCAATGAACTCAACTCCCAATTTTTTGAGTTCAATAGCATTATTTATAGTTTCTTGAACTCCCCAAGCACAATTTGCATCAATTCTAAAAATAGCATCTGTATGTTTTCGCAATTCTTTTACAATTGCAATATCCTCTTTAGTTCCTAATTTTATTTTATAAATTGGCCAGGGCAATTCTTGCATTTTTTGAACCATTTTTTCAATAGAGGCAATACCAATTGTATAATCGGTCATCGGATTTTTTTCTATTGTATAACCCCACAGATCGTACAGTTTTTTACCTTTTGATTTAGCATACAAATCATTATAGGCCAAATCTAAAGCGCACAAGGCAAACATATTGTCTTTAAGAAAAGGATGGATTTTTGACCAAAACTCTTCTGGAGTTTCATCGTTTGTATTTTCAATACTATCTTTTATTTTTTCTAAATCCTTCATCATCATAGGAACTGTGATGTTATAATAGGGATTTGAAGTTGCCTCACCAAAACCAGAAAATCCATCTTTTTGAAGTTCAACAATCAACGAAGGTTGAAAATCAATTGATTCTCTAGAAATCGTAAAAGTATGTTTGAGCTTCAAGTTATATTCTCGTAAAATCAGTTTCATAATGTTGGATTTGGTTTTTATAAAATTTTTGCTAAAAGTATTCAACTTTTATGTAACCAAAAAATAAATCATACATTATATAAATGCCTTTTTGTAAATCGTTATTTTTTTTTACATTTGAAAAAAACAAATCAAATGAAAAATTATATGCTATTACTTTTTAGTTCCATTCTAATGGCTCAAAACACTCAAACTAAACTTCAAAAAGTTTTTGACGATAACAAATTAATGGGGTTAACAGTCATAACTTTTTCTGGAAAAACTCAAAAAGAATATAATTTTGGGTTACGAAATTTAACAACAAATTTACCTATTGAAAAAAATACAAAATTTAGAGTGGCTTCGATTTCAAAAGCATTTACGACATTGGGTTTAATGAAATTGTTTGATCAAAAAAAGTTTAAACTCGATGATGATATTTCTGGATTTATGGGTTACAAAGTTGTGAATCCAAAATTTCCTGAAACACCCATAACTTTTCGAATGTTGATGAGTCACACCAGTAGTTTGTCCGACGGCGCTGGATATGATACTTTTCTTGGTGCTACATACAACGAAAAAGAAATTCCAAATATCAATTCCATACTTTTATCTGATGGAAAGTATTTTACAACAGATATTTATTTAGACAAAAAACCCGGAACTTATTATACCTATTGTAACCTTAACTATGGACTTATTGGAACACTAATTGAAAAAATTAGTAAACAACGTTTTGATGTTTTCATGAAAAATGAAATTTTAAAACCTCTAAAAATTAATTCGAGTTATAATCTACAAGATATAGTTGATTTGGAAAATGTAGCAGCATTGTATCGAAAAGTTGATGGGAAATGGTCTGCTACAAAAGATGATTATCCAAAAGGAAGACCAACACCAACGGATTTGAGTACTTACATTCCTGGCACAAATGGTGTTTTTTATGGTCCACAAGGCGGACTACGAGTAACATCAACCGATTTAGTGAAATTTCTAAAATACATCAAAAGTGATGGAAAAACGTTCCCGAAATTAGTGTCAGCAAAAACGATTCAATCCATGAAAAGAATACAATGGAATTTTGATGGTGTTAATGGAGACAATTATAACGGAATGTTTAATCGTTGGGGTTTAGGTCTACATCACACCAATACTATCGAAAAAGATTTGGTTTGGGACATCAAAAAGTATGGAAGTTTTATTGGTCATGCTGGCGATGCCTATGGACTAATTAGTGATGCATTTTATTCAGAAAAAAAAGATTTTGGTTTTGTTTTAATCACAAACGGAATTTTCGATGGATATCAACCTGGAAAAACAACTGCTTTTTATTCTTTTGAAGAAGAAATTTTTAAAGCAATTTTTGAATAAATAATTTTCCAAGGTTTTATTGAATTAATTTAAAACTCATACCATCCCTTGTTTGAGCATCTGGATTCAAAAGCAACTCACTTGAATTTAAAATTGTACAACCAATGGCAAAATTATTATTGATATTGTAGCAATACGTTCCATTTGAATTATTTGTTATGATACAAGGGTAATTCCCCGTTGGTAAAAATGCATTTGGACTGCTTGTGTTTACTATGTTTACAGATTGAGAAGTTGTATTAAATGTTAAAACAATCGTACCAATTGAATAATTTATATTTTGAGGAAATAAACCGCCAGTTGCATTTATTAAATTCCAAGTAGAAAGAGTATTAATCAAAATGGGTTTTTCAACTATCATCTCATCCTTTTTAGAGCAACTAAAAAGTAACGAGAATAAAAATAATACCGATAATAATTTTAAAGTTTTCATAATTTTCAGGTTTTGTATATTATTAAGACGTTAAATCATAAAAAAGGTTGCGCAACTAATTTATTTTATTTTTTAAAATTTAAATATTGACATCATTTTAAATCAAAAAATTTAATTCTTACACATTTAAAAAATTTCACATTTATATAATTGGTCAGTAACAAAAAAAAAATTACTTTTGCAGTCCAAAATGCAGAGAAGAGTTTCATTTGGAAATCAACTATTTATGTAAAACACTTCTGTTTTTCTATCGCACACAGAAACTCAAGAAAAACAGAATACAAATTTTTTATCAGCATGTCTGAAATATTAAAATCACAAGAGCAGTTTTTATCAGAATTCAATTGGCAAAATTTCGAAGACGGAATTGATTCAGTTGACGAAAAAAACTTAGCAGAATTCGAAGAATTAGTTTCTAAAACATTTATTTCTACTGACTTAGAAGAGTGTGTAGATGGAATTGTAGTTAGAATCACAGACCGTGACGTTATCGTTGACATCAACGCTAAATCTGAAGGTGTAATTTCTTTGAATGAATTCCGTTACAATCCAAACTTAAAAGTTGGAGACAAAGTAGAAGTTTTAATCGATATCCGTGAAGATAAAACAGGGCAATTAGTACTTTCTCACAAGAAAGCACGTGCTATGAAATCTTGGGAACGTGTTATTTCTGCAAATGAAACTGGAGAAATCGTTACAGGTTTTGTAAAATGTAGAACTAAAGGTGGAATGATTGTTGACGTATTCGGAATCGAAGCATTTTTACCAGGTTCACAAATTGACGTAAAACCAATTCGTGACTACGATGTATACGTAAACAAAATGATGGAATTTAAAGTTGTGAAAATCAACCACGAATTCAAGAATGTTGTAGTATCGCACAAAGCACTTATCGAAGCAGATATTGAAGTTCAGAAAAAAGAAATCATTGGTCAATTACAAAAAGGTCAGGTGCTAGAAGGTATTGTGAAAAACATTACTTCATATGGTGTGTTTATTGATCTTGGTGGAGTTGATGGATTGATTCACATTACAGATCTTTCTTGGTCAAGAATCAATCACCCAAGTGAAGTTCTTGAATTAGACCAAAAATTAAATGTTGTAATTCTTGATTTCGATGACGAAAAAACTAGAATTCAACTTGGATTGAAACAATTAAACGCTCACCCATGGGATGCATTGAGTGCAGACCTAAACATTGGCGATAAAGTAAAAGGTAAAGTAGTCGTTATTGCTGATTACGGTGCATTTATTGAAGTTGCTGAAGGTGTTGAAGGTTTAATTCACGTTTCTGAAATGTCATGGTCAACGCATTTACGTTCGGCGCAAGACTTCGTAAAAGTTGGTGATGTTGTTGATGCAGTTATTTTGACGTTGGATCGTGATGATCGTAAAATGTCATTAGGTATCAAACAAATGACGCAAGATCCATGGACAGACATTACGTCTAAATATCCAGTTGGTTCAAAACATAACGGAATTGTAAGAAACTTTACAAACTTTGGTGTTTTTGTTGAATTAGAAGAAGGAATCGACGGATTGATTTATATCTCTGACCTTTCTTGGACTAAAAAAATCAAGCATCCATCAGAATTTGTTGGAGTTGGCGAAAAATTAGACATTGTAGTTCTTGAACTTGATGTTGATGGTCGAAAACTATCTTTAGGACACAAACAAACTACACCAAATCCTTGGGATAAATACGAAGATTCTTTTGGAGTTGGAACTATTCACAGTGGAGAAATTTCTGAAATTGTTGACAAAGGTGCAACTGTAGAATTTGGCGAAGATATTGTTGCTTTCATTCCAACACGTCACCTTGAAAAAGAAGACGGAAAGAAATTGAAAAAAGGCGATACCGCAGATTTCAAAGTAATCGAATTCAACAAAGAATTTAAACGTGTGGTTGCTTCTCATACTTCAATTTTCCGTGAGGAAGAAGAAAAGAATGTAAAAGCAGTGAATGAAGCGGTTTCTTCTAATAACAATGCACAAGCATCTACTTTAGGAGATAATAATGACATTCTTGCAGGTTTAAAAGCAAAAATGGAAAAAAACGAGAAAAAATAATTCTCTAATTTTTTTGATATTTAAAATCCCGAGCAATCGGGATTTTTTTGTTTTAGTATTTTTCAAATTATACTATAAATTATTTTCTCAAAACAAGTTATGTTTCATTTTTTTAGAAGAAAAGAACTAAATAATTTAGTATTTTTGCAATCTAAATATAAATTTATGAAAAAAATCTACTTTTTATTTGTTGTTTTGTTTTTTTGTTTTAATGTAAATTCACAAATTATTAATTTTCCTGATGCGAATTTTAAAGCAAAATTATTGGCTGCCAGTTCGAGTAATACAACTGCTAAAAATTTATCTGGACAAAATTTTAAAATTGACTCAAATAATGATGGTCAAATTCAGCAAAGTGAAGCATTGCAGGTTTCACAGTTATATATTCCAAATAGTAATTTGTCAAATATTATTGGAATTGAATATTTTATCAATTTAAAATTATTAAATTGCTCAAATAATCAATTAACAAGTATAAATTTAAATAGTTTATCTTCTTTAGAGGCATTACTTTGCGAAAGTAATCAATTGAATAGTTTAACAACAGGTTCAGCTCTTTTAGTGACATTATTTTGCTTTGCAAATCAATTAACCAGTCTAAATGTAAATGGTTTGAGTGAATTAGTAAATTTAGACTGTAGTTATAATTTATTGAGTAATTTAAATGTATCAGGTTTACCACGTCTTAGATTTTTTTATGCCAATAACAATTTATTAACAACTCTCAATATTACAGATTTGATAGGTTTAGATGAACTAGGTCTTACAAATAATCAATTAACGAGTTTATATTTGAAGAACGGAAGAAATGAAATTACATATATTGGAAACAACCCAAATTTACAATACGTTTGCGCTGATGATTTTCAAATTCCATTCGTTCAAAGTTATATAAACGTTTCAGGTTATACAACTTGCCATGTGAATAGCTATTGCTCGTTCACGCCTGGTGGAATATTTTATACTATTTTAGGTAATAGTAAACTTGATGTAAATAATAATGGCTGTGATGCATTAGATATTGTATACCCAAATTTGAAATTCAATATAACAAGCGGTACAATTTCAGGAAGTTTAATTTCTAATACCACTGGAAACTATAGTATTCCTGTTCAAGCAGGAACACACACAGTTACTCCAGTTTTGGAAAATCCAAGTTATTTTGCAGTTTCACCGACTACAGTAAATGTTACTTTCCCCACACAAGCCAGTCCATTTACTCAAAATTTTTGTGTAACCGCAAATGGTATTCATCCGGATCTAGAAGTTACTTTATTGCCAATAAATGTTGCAAGACCTGGCTTTGATTCAACTTATAGAATTATTTATAAAAACAAAGGAAACACAACGCAATCAGGAAATGTCAATTTAGTTTTTAATGATGCGGTTTTAGATTTAATGGTTTCAAATCCTGTAACTTCAAGCCAAACGGTAAATAATTTATCTTGGGCATTTACTAACTTATTACCATTTGAAACCAGAGAAATTTTACTAACACTAAAAGTAAACTCACCTACACAAACTCCAGCTGTCAGTAGTGGTTATATTTTAAATTATACTACAACAATTACTTCTCTAGCAATTGATGAATTACCAAATGACAATACATTTGCATACAATCAAACTGTGGTAAACTCATACGATCCTAACGATAAGACTTGCCTAGAAGGTGCCACAATTACACCTACAAAAGTTGGCGATTATGTGCATTATATGATTCGTTTTGAGAATAATGGTACAGCAAATGCGCAAAATATTGTAGTAAAAGACATGATAGACTTGTCAAAATTCGATATCAATTCTATTGTTCCAATAAAAGGAAGTCATTCTTTTGTAACGAATATTACAGCAGGAAACAAAGTAGAGTTTATTTTTCAAAATATCAATTTACCCTTTTCAGTCGGAATAAATGGTGGTTTCGTTGCCTTCAAAATTAAAACCAAATCAACTTTAGTACTTGGAAATACTTTTACAAATAATGCGAGCATTTATTTCGATTATAATTTCCCAATTATAACAAATACCGCAACAACGACAATTTCAGCAGCATTAAATACCCAAGATTTTGTTTTCTCAAACTATTTTAATCTTTATCCAAATCCTGTAGAAAACGTTTTAAATATTTCAAGTGAAAAAAATATTGAAATAAGTTCATTGAATATCTATAATGCTTTAGGCCAATTAGTTTTAGTGATTCCAAATGCTCAAAACACAAAAAATGTAGATGTTTCGGGACTAACATCTGGAAACTATTTTATTAAAGTAAATTCAGATAAAGGAACTTCGAATACTAAATTTATAAAAAAATAATTCTCTAATTTTTTGATTCAGAGAGCCTCGCAGAAATGTGAGGCTTTTTTATTGAAACAAATTAACAAAAATTAAATATTGTTTGAATTATAAAATTTAAAATTACAACTATATCGATGTAGTTAGACTATTTTTATTAAGTTATTTCTAAATTATAAATTTATTTTACTTAAACAAAACATAAAAATTTTTTAAACGGACAATATATAAAACACATTTGCGTTAGTTTTGTTTAATAAATTATTAATTCACTTAAACAAAAAACCAATGAAAAAAGTATTTCAAATTAGCAAGATCATCATGTTATCTTTATTTGCAGTTGCAATAGCATCGTGCTCAAGTGATGAAGTAACGCCAATTGTTAACAATCCAACAGGACCAACACAGAATATTGTTCAATTAGCACAAGGAAGTCCAGACTTGAGTCGTTTAGTGGAAGCTGTTGTAAAAGCAGGCTTAGCAACTGAATTGAGTGCGGCTGGAACAAAAACTGTATTTGCTCCTACAAATGCGGCATTTGACGCTGCAAATTTATCAAGTGCAGCTATTGCAGGAATAACGGCTACTTCAACTCCAATTAACATTGAGCAACTGAAACAAATATTGTACAATCATGTATTGGGTACTGTAAAAACTTCAACACAATTAACTACTGGTTATTACAAAACTTTAAGTATCGGTACTGCTTCAGCCACAAACACATTGAGTATGTATGTTAATAATTCTGCACCAACTGGTGGCGGTGCAGTAGTTACCATCAATGGTGGAACTACAAACAGTGGCGCTGTGGTGTCTGCTGCTGATATTGCAGCTACTAACGGGATAATTCACAAAGTAAGTGGTGTAATTTTACCTCCAAAAATTGTAAACCATGCTGTTGCAAATTCAGCATTTTCAACTTTAGTAACTGTTTTGACAAGTACAAGTGGAACATTCGGAAATCAAGCTCCAGTTTTAGCAGCTTTGGGCGGTAATGGTCCGTTAACAGTATTTGCTCCAACAAATAGCGCTTTCACAGCTGCAACTTTCATAACAGGTGCTACAGGTGTGCAAGTAACAAAAGTATTACAATATCATGTATCTAGTGCAGGAAATGTTTTGGCTGGTACTTTGACGCAAGGTCAAATAATTCCAACATTAACAGCACCAGTTCAGAATTTAACTGTAGATTTAACAGGAGGTGCAAAATTATCAGATACAACTGCTGTAAAAGCAAATATAATTGTAACGGATGTACAATGTGCAAATGGTGTAATCCATGCAGTGGATAAAGTTTTACAACCTACTTTATAAACTATTATTGATTAAAACTTAAAAACCAATCTAAATTTTAGATTGGTTTTTTTGTGTTTTGCAATTACAATAAAAAAATGTTTACAAAAGCGTCAGTTCAAATAATTTTAAATTAAATTTGTTTATCAAATTCTTAAATAAATGAAAAAAATATTTCAAATTAACAAAATCACAATATTATCTTTGCTTATTCTCTTTATGAGTTCCTGTTCAAACGGTGATGAAATTTCACCAATTGTAAATAAACCAACTGGAGCCTCGCAAAACATCGTTCAACTAGTACAAGCAAGTCCCGATTTGAGTCGTTTACTTGAAGCGATAACAAAAGCAGAACTTGGATTAACTTTGAGCGGAACTGGAACATTTACTGTTTTTGCTCCAACGAATGCAGCATTTGACGCTGCAGGTCTTTCTTCCTCTGTAATCAATGCCTACTCCACTCCTGCAGAAATTTCTTCTTTGAGAGAAACATTGCTCAACCATGTTTTCAGTACAACCAAAAAAACAACCGATCTCACCATTGGATATTACAAAACGCAAGGTAAAGGATCAGCATCAACAACAAATACATTGAGTATGTATATCAACAACACCATTTCTTCAAGTGGCGAAAATCAAATTACTATAAATGGTGGAACTACAAATAAAGGTGGTATTATAACCAGCGGAAATATAGAAGCAATAAATGGAATCATTCACAAAGTTAATGGTGTAATTTTACCTCCAAAAATTATAAATCATGCAAACGCAAATCCAAATTTTTCAACATTAGTATCCACTCTATCGGGTGCTGGACAACCCACTGGTGCTAATTCTTTCATGAGTATTCTATCAGGTACAAACATTTATACTGTATTTGCACCCACAAATTCCGCTTTTACTGCTGCAACTTTTATAACAAGTAGTACCACTGCTGCCCAAGTAACCAAAGTTTTGAATTATCATATAACTAATGCTTTTGGGGGAAATATTTTGTCTACTTCATTGAGTAATTCATTAGGTCCTATACCAATGTTAACAACTCCTGTGCAAAATACTACAATAAATATTACTGGTGGTGCGAAAATTATTGATCAAGCAGGTAATAATTGCAACATAATAGGAACTGATGTTCAATGTGCTAATGGAGTAATACATGCTATTGAACGAGTTTTACTGCCTAGTTTTTAAATTTTACATGACCCTGAAAATAAATCAGATTTAGATTAATTGCTGTATAATTAACCCCATAATTAGTTCAAAAGAATCCATTTTTTATTTTTAACTACTTGAATACCAGAACAAAATTTCTATAAGAAAAACTGTACTGGTGTTGTAAATTTATATATTCAAAATAAAAAATATTCCAAAATAAAATCCCCAAAAAATTTGAAATTTATTAAGAATATCATTGTCGTCCGATAAAACCAACATATAGTCCCTATGGGACAAAAATAAAAATATAACTTACTATCTACCAACATTTAATCTCTACGAGATATACTCCGTTAGGAGTTAAATCTTGGTAGTTGAAAATAACAGATCACCCAGTAAAAAGTGTCCCGTAGGGACTATATCTATTCACAATATTATAAACTTTTAAATTTTTATCGGACAATAATGTAAGAATATATTATTCCTAGCGATTAATATTGATTTTAGATTAGTATTTTATGTAATCTTTTATTTCAAAAAAACATGTACAAAAACAATTTGTAAACCAATTTTATGTTAAATTTGTTAATTAAATAATTTAAACACAATACAAATGAAAAAAGTAATCCAAATTACAAAAATCTCAGTTTTATTCTTTTTTATAATTTTAATTGCTTCTTGTTCAAGTAGCGATTCAAATAATACAACAGGTGGTGGAAATATTTCATCACAAACCGTCGTACAAATTGCTCAAGGAAGACCCGAATTAAGCAGATTTGTTGAGGCTGTTAACAAAACTGGAATAGGAGTTTTGTTAAGTTTGCCTACAGCAACACAAACCGTATTTGCTCCAACAAATGCTGCATTTGATGCAAAAGGAATTTCATCTGCAGTGATTTCAGGATATTCTACAACACAAGTTGCCATTTTAAAAGAAATACTATTGAATCATGTTTTCAATACAACAAAAAATGCCTCTCAACTTGCAACTGGATATTATAAAACATCGGGTGTAGGAACTTCATCTACTGTAAATACTTTGAGTATGTATATTAACAATTCTTCTGGAGTAGTTATAAATGGTGGTATTAATAATTCTGGAGCTAGTGTAACAACAGCAGACATTGCCGCTTTAAATGGAGTTGTACATATTGTAGATGGTGTAATTTTACCTCCAACACTTCTTGGTCATGCAAAAGCAAATCCTTTGTTTACAAAATTAGTTACTGCGGTAACCAGTACTCCTGCAGATCCTTTTGGAGATCAAAGTTCTATCTTAAATGGTTTAACAAATGCAACTTCATCGACTCTTTTTGCACCAACAAATGATGCTTTTACTGCCGCTAACGCGAATTCAGGTGGATTTCTTGTGGGGCTTACTGGTGTTCAAAAAACTAGAGTTTTACAATATCATTTAGTTAATGGTAATGTTATTTCAACGTCTCTAAATAATAATCAAATTGTTGAAACAACTGCAAACCAACTAAATACTACTGTAAAACAAACTATTAAAGTATTGTTGACTGGAGCAGCAGGACCAAGAATCGAAGACAAATCTTCTTTCGGTTTAAATTATGGTAAACTATTATCTCCAAGTATTGATATTCAATGTGCAAATGGTGTAATTCACATGGTTGATAAAGTTTTACAACCTAATTTATAATTTTTACTCCAACAACAAAAAAATCGCATTCGGAAATTTCGAATGCGATTTTTTCTTGTTCTATTGTAATCTATTTCTTTTTGTTGGCTTCTTTTTGCTTTTCTGCTTCAGCCATTACATCTTGTAGTTTTTGCTGGAACTTTCCTAATTTCTTTGGCTCTTTCAATTTGTTTTCTTCTATTTGAGCATGAATTTTATCACTATCTACTATGTAGTTTTTAATTACAAACATAATTCCAATGGTAATCACGTTTGACATTAAATTGTATAAACTCAATCCTGAACCATAGTTATTGAAAAAAACCAACATCATTACTGGAGAAAGATACAACATTACTTTCATCATTTTTGCCATATCTGGCATTCCTTCTTGAGTTGGTGCTTGCATTTGTTGATCGCCAGAAGTCATTTTTGTATAAAAGAAAACGGCTATCGCTGCCAAGAGCGCAAACAAACTGACATGATCTCCATATAACGGAATGTTGAAAGGTAATTTCAAAATAGAGTCAAACGACGACAAATCATTTGACCACAGAAAACTTTGTTGACGTAACTCAATTGCTGTTGGGAAAAACTTGAATGACGCCATTAAAAAAGGCATTTGAATTAATGCTGGAATACAACCTGCCATTGGGTTTACTCCTGCTTTATTATATAATTTTGAAGTTTCTTGTTGCTTTTTTGCTGGTTCTTTTGCAAACTTTTCATTGATTACGTTTAACTCTGGTCGCAAAACTTTCATTTTTGCTGAGGACAAAAACGATTTATAGGTGATTGGCGACATACACAATTTAATGATTACTGTGAAAAGTATAATTGCTATTCCATATTTTATGTAGGCTCCCAGAAACCCAAAAAGTGGTATGAAAATAAACATATTAATCCAACCAAATATTCCCCAACCCAATGGAATTATTTTATTTAGATTTTTATCATAGGATTTCAATACTTTATAATCTGTTGGTCCAAAATAGAAATTCATTTTATAATCTATTTCACCGTTATTGAAGGCTAAAGGAACTGAAGTCTTAAATTGTTTGATAAAGGTTGTATCGATTTTGTCATCTTTTACCAAATTATCAGAAATTAACTTTGCTTTAGAAAAAGGTGTTTTTGTTAATAATATTGAGGAAAAGAAATGTTGTTTGTAGGCTATGAAACTAACTTTTTCTGGACTTTCTTCTTCGTTTGTTCCTTGACCTACATAATCAATTTTTTCATCTTCATGTTCATAATAAATTTCAGCAAATTGATTTTCATACGAAACGCTTTTTTCTGTTCTGTATGATTTTAAATTCCATTGCAGATCTAATGGTTTTGATGCGTTTAATGTTTTGTTTAGCCCTTGTGAACGAACATCAAAATCAATCATGTAATCGTTTGGTTTCAATACATATTTGTATTCTAAAAATTCATTTTCGCCTGCTTTTAATCGCATGGTAAGAATTTGATTTGCTCCAACTTTTGAAAGTATGGGTTCAAAAAACAAATCTTTGGTATTCAACATTCGATTGTCTTGCGTTTGCATTTGTAGATTCAAATCGGCGTTGTTGTTTTTGATGAGTTCTACTAATTGACCTGATCCTTTACTGAATTTTTCAAATTTTTTGAGTTTGGCTTCGGCTATAAATCCGCCTTTGTTAGAAAATTTCAACGAAACTAATTCGTTTTCAAGTATTGTAAAGCCTTCTTTTGCTGTTGGAAGCGTTGCTGAATAAGCAAAATTTCCTAAAGTCGCTTTTAATTTCTGTGTTTGTAATGTGTCTACAAGTCCATTGACTGTTGCAACTGTGGAAACTGGGGCAATACTTGTATTTTTTGCGGCTAATGCTGCTTTTTCAGTTTGTGTTTTTTTGGCTTTTTCGGCTGCGATTTCTTTATCTGATGGTTTCATTTGTGAAAACATCCACATGACGATTCCAAATAGCAATATGAATCCGATGATTGAATTGAGGTCTAATTTTTTTTCTTCCATTATTTTTAAAACTTTATTTTTATGTTGCTCAAAAGCCTAATATTTGTCTTTTAGCCCCGATTGCAGCGGAAATCCCACGCTTTTTTTGCGTGGATTATAGCGAAAAGCGGGAACGATATTCATCGAAAAAGCCAAGTATTGTGCTTCAAATTATTGTATTAGTGTTTCTTTTTTTTATTTGTTACGGTTGCCGCCACAAAATTTACAAAAATTGGATGTGGATTAGCTACAGTGCTTTTGTATTCTGGATGATACTGAACTCCTATGAAAAACGGATGATTTTTGAGTTCAACGATTTCAACCAAACCTGTTTCTGGATTGTAACCCGTGGATTGTAAACCTGCATTTTCTAATTGGTTTTTGTATGCATTATTGTATTCATAGCGATGACGATGACGTTCAAAAATTGTCTCTTTTCCGTAAATTTTATAGGCTAATGTATCTGGTTTTATATCGCATTTCCAGGCACCAAGGCGCATGGTTCCTCCCTTTTCTGTTATATTTTTTTGCGATTCCATCAAATCAATCACTGGATTTTTGGTTTCACTATCCATTTCAGATGAATTCGCGTTTTTGAGTTTGAGAACATTTCTTGCATATTCGATGACTGCCATTTGCATTCCGAGACAAATTCCGAGAAACGGAATGTTATTTTCGCGGGCGTATCGAACAGCATCTATTTTTCCTTCGATACCTCGGCCTCCAAATCCAGGAGCAACTAATATGCCATCTAGGTTTTTTAGTTGTTCTTCTGCCGTTTTGTCATCTAAAAATTCAGAATGAATACTAATTACATTAACTTTTGTCTCGTTTGTTGCTCCTGCATGAATAAATGCTTCGAGAATTGATTTATAGGAATCTTGTAATTCTACATATTTTCCGATTAAACCAATATTTACAGTGTGTTTTGGGTTTTTATGTTTATGTAAAAAAGTATTCCAGTTTTTGAGATCTGGTGCTGCCTTTTTTGGTAAGTTTAATTTTTTGAGTGTTACTACATCCAATCCTTCCTCGAGCATGAGGTTTGGAACTTCATAAATTGTGGATGCATCAATCGATTGTATTACGGCTTCGCGTTTTACGTTACAAAAAAGTGCGAGCTTGTGTCTCAAGTCTTCTGAGAGTTCGTACTCTGTTCTACAAACTAAAATGTCGGCTTTTATACCACTTTCCATTAGCGTTTTAACCGAGTGTTGTGTTGGTTTTGTTTTCAATTCTCCTGCTGCTGCCAAAAACGGAACTAGCGTTAGATGTATCACGATTCCGTTATTCTCTCCTAATTCCCAGACTAATTGTCGAACTGATTCTATATAAGGTAAAGATTCAATATCGCCTACTGTTCCTCCTATTTCCGTAATTACAATATCAAAATCGCCAGAATTACCAAGCAATTGCATACGGTCTTTGATTTCGTTGGTTATATGAGGTACAACTTGAACAGTTTTTCCAAGAAATTCTCCTCGACGTTCTTTTTCAATAACCGATAAATAAATTCGACCCGTTGTAACATTATTAGCCTGTGAAGTTGGTACATTTAAAAAACGTTCGTAGTGACCAAGGTCAAGATCGGTTTCAGCGCCATCATCTGTAACATAGCATTCGCCGTGTTCGTATGGATTTAGCGTTCCTGGATCTACATTAATATAAGGGTCAAATTTTTGAATTGTGGTTCTGTAGCCACGGGCTTGCAATAATTTTGCTAAAGATGCTGCTATAATTCCTTTTCCAAGAGAAGAGGTTACGCCACCAGTAACAAAAATATATTTAGTTGGATTCATTTGTTGTTTGTTTTGTGTTGTTGTTTTTGGTAGTTAGTTCAAAAACGTTGCAAAAGTAGGTAAAAAAAATAGATTTTTAGATTTTTAGATTACTAGATTTCACAAAATAAATTACCGTTTAAAAACAAGATATTAACAATTGTTGATGATTTTTTTCCGTTTATACGATTTTTTGTTTTTTGTATTATAATAATTTATATATTTGAAACTTAACAAAAACAAATTAATATTATGGACAAGAAAACATTATCAATTGTAAGTTACATTACTATTATCGGATGGGTCATTGCTTACATGTCTCACAATGGAAGCCCAGAGAAATCTTCTTTAGGTAGATATCACTTAAAACAAAGTTTAGGATTGGGAATTTTAGGAATAGTTGTTGGTATCGTAATTACGATTATTGGCTCAATAGTTCCTTCTTTATACACTATATTAAGTTTAGCGAATCTTGCAATAGTAGTTTTGTGGGTTATTGGTATTATGAATGCAAACAATGAAGTAGAAAAACCTTTACCAATAATTGGATCAATGTTTGAAGATAAATTTGATTTTATCCAATAACAAAATAAAAATTATCCATTAAAAAAACCTGTTTGAAAATTTTCAAACAGGTTTTTTTATTTTTCGTTATCAATTTTTCCAATACTCACTATAAAAATTTTCAGTTTCCATTAATTTTTGATGATTACCAAATTCAGAAATCGTTTTATTTTCGAGAATGTAAATAGTATCTGCACTATTTTTTAGAATGTTCAAGCGATGTGAAATAAAAAATATCGCACAATTACTTTTTATTTTTTGCAAAAGTTCTAGTGTGAAGTTTTCCGTATTTCTATCCATTGCAGCAGTTGCTTCATCAAGAATCAAAAATTGAGGTTTCTTATGTAAAACTCTTGCAAGTGCAATAATTTGTTTTTGTCCACCGCTCAAATTCAAACCTTCTTCGCCAAGAATCGTTGCAAGACCTTGTGGCAATTGATTAAAATATTTGTCAAAACCAAATTCTTGAAAAAATTCTAATAATTTCTCTGGATTTTCTACTTTTCCAAGCAATATATTATCAATAACATTTCCATTAAAAATCGTTATTTCTTGTGGA